>NZ_JBHULV010000040.1:0-33799 GCF_042684645.1 Pedobacter alpinus | reverse complement strand
CGCCAACAAAAACGGCTCAGAAAACATTGTTTACATGAATAATTTCAGCCTGTTTTAATAAATTTTAGCTACTGTAAATCAATTAGTTAATAATTCCGTTTTACGAAATCGGAAATTGTTCGGACAGATATGATTAAAGTTAAATTTTTTAGAGCTTGGTTAAAATATATCTAATAATTTGTTTATGCTTACCGCCAAACATGGTTCTGGCTTTTTTAGCAACAAATTCGTTAATTTTTTCGATACATTAATTTTTTAAAAGGAACTCAAGAGTGCTATAGCAGTTTTCGAGATAATAGCTTTGCTATCTCTCCAAAATTTGCCTCTTTACGCTCAAAAAGAAGCTATAAACATTTTCACAATATAAATTTAAACAGGCTCTTACAATTTAAATTTATACAGGCTCTAAAACTTCTAAAACCAAAAAAGCCGAAAAGCAAAGAGGCTAATCGGCTTTTGTGAAATATTGGAAATTGTTATTCTCCTATTTTAACCAATTCAATATCAAAAATTAAGGTGCTATACGGCGGAATATCTTGTCCGGCACCTCTTTCTCCATAACCTAATTGGTAAGGAATGTAAAATTTAAATTTAGAACCAACGGGCATTAACTGCACACCTTCTGTCCAGCCAGGTATTACATTGTTTAAAGGTAATTTTAAAGGCTCATTTCTGTCGTAAGAACTGTCAAACTGTTTTCCATTAACTAAAGTACCTTTGTAATGTACTGTAACTTCATCAGTAGCTTTTGGTTTTTCGCCAGTACCCATTGTAATTACTTCGTACTGCAAGCCACTTGGCAGCGTTACCACTTTAGGATTCTTTTTGTTATCTTCTAAAAATGTTTTACCTGCTTCTTGTTCAACAGCATATTTTTGTTGGCTAATTTGTTGTAAAAACTGCCCAATTGTTTTACCAGCTTCTTCATCATTTACTGTTAAAGTTTGGTCAGAAAATACATCTTTCATCGCTTTGCTTAATAGTTCGTAATTTAAACTTTTTACACCGTCAGATTTTAATCCTTGGGCTATCTTCATACCAAAAGAATAACTGGCCGAATCTAATTGAGTTAAAGTTTGTGGTGCTGTAACAGCTTTGGAAGCAGCAGGTTTTTTAGCTGCCGATTTTTTAGTTTGCGCATTTGCTGTAAATACAAATGTTGCTATACTTAATGTTAAAATTGCTTTCTGAATCATAATTATAAATAAATCGGTTGAAGATAAAAATAAGAAACGAAATACAATATAAAAGATGATGTATTTTACATAAAAAATTTACTAAATTTATTAGTAAAAGTATTACTTTTGTAATGATGAATAATTTGTATGCCATTGTTGATATTGAGACTACTGGAAGCCATGCTAATGCAAATGGCATTACAGAAATTGCTATATATATACATGATGGTCATCAAATTGTAGAGGAATACGAGACACTGATAAACCCAAGGCAGGATATACCAATTTTTGTACAAAGTTTAACAGGTATTACTAATGAAATGGTTTTGAAAGCACCTTATTTTGAAGAAGTTGCCCCAAGAATTTTTGAGCTTTTAGATGGTAAAATTTTTGTAGCCCACAATGTAAATTTTGATTACTCTTTTGTAAATCATTATCTTAAAAGAGAAGGCTTTAACCTTAATAATAAAAAACTTTGTACGGTAAGGTTGGCTCGTAAAATTTTACCGGGTTTGCCTTCTTATAGTTTAGGCAAACTCAGCAGAAGTTTAAATATTAAAATAGAAAACAGACATAGAGCGGCAGGGGATGCTTTGGCAACAACTATACTTTTTAAAATGATGATTGATGCTGATGAGCATCAATATATAGATGAAGCTTTAAATGCCAAAGCTAAGGAAGAAGCCTTACCTCCTTACATATCAAGGCTGCAATTAGATGGAATACCTAGGCAGCCGGGAGTTTATTATTTTAAAGATAAAAAAGACAAAATTATTTATGTTGGGAAAGCAAAAAACCTTTACAAACGAATTTTAAGTCACTTTTTAAATAACAACACTCATAAAAACAAGCAAGATTTTTTAAGGGAGATTAGAAAAATATCTCACCAAGTTTGTGGTACAGAGCTACAAGCACTCATATTAGAAAATATTGAGATCAAAAGGCTTTGGCCAGAAAAAAATAGAGCCGCTAAACATCCAGAAAAAAGATATGCGCTTTATACTTATGAAGATCAAAATGGTTTTATTAGGTTAAATATTGGTAAAAAAAATAAATTTATAAAAAGCGTGTGCCTTTTTAAATCAATTGCCGAAGCGCAAAGTTTAACTAGGCAATGGGTTCAGAGGTTTAATTTGTGCAATAAACTGTGCAATTTACAAACTACAGAAATAGACTGTATTGGCTTACAAAACGAAACTTGCTTTGGAGCATGTAACGGTAAAGAGGACTTTAATACCTATAACTTAAGAGTTAACAAATTATTAGAAGAGTTGGTTTTAGAATTACCCAGCTATATGGTAATAGACCAAGGAAGAAATAAATTTGAACGGAGCTGCATTGTTATTAACAAAGGTGTTTTTTACGGAATGGGATATATAAATGGGCAAGATTTACCTGCTGATTTAGAAATAGCAAAAACTGTTGTTACTCCGTATCCTTCCTATCTTTTTATAGAAAAAATAGTTTCTGACTATGTACTAACAAACCCTTCAAAAATGTTTAGTTTAAATTAAACCGTTTTATGGGTTGTAAAGGCAGTTTTTAAAGCATTTTTAATAATAAAATTAAACTTTTTTAAAAATTTCCTAGCCAAATTTAAAGTTTAGGTAATTTTGGCTCAATTTTTAGGTATATAAATTGTACATAAATAATATTAATCACATGAAAAAATTAATTTACATCACTTTCTCGTTTATTATGCTTTTTTCAACTGCTGGCTTTGCAAATGCTACAGAAAAAACTGATAAAACTTTAACAACAGAGCAGCAGGTTAAACTAACTCAATTTACCAATAGGGTAGAAGAGATTAGAAATTTAGACAAAAGCAATCTAACAAGAACTGAGAAAAAAGCTTTAAGAAGTGAGCTTCAATTGATGAAAAAACAAGCAAATGCTATTAGTAATGGTGGTATTTACCTTTCTGTTACTGCATTGTTAGTAATTATTGTCATCTTATTGATTCTTTAATTACATTTTAAATAAAAAAATTACAAAAAAGGCTGTCTCAAAAATAATTGAGACAGCCTTTTTTGCTTTTTGACTTTATTTAATCGAGGTTAAACCGAGCTCATGTTAGTTCATAAAACTACCATCACCTCTTCTTCTTAAAGAATTGCCATTTTTGCCAACGGCGCCAGTCCATTTTTGTATATTCATGCTTAAGTTAAGCATTACATATCTGCTATTGGGGTTTGTAGCAATTTCTGTAAAGCCATAAACATTATCTGTTCTGTTTATAAAGTTGTTTTCATTTAATAAATCATAAGCTCTTATTTGTAAAGAACCTTTGTTTTTAAACACCTTCATTTGTAGCATTGTATTTATAACAAATGGATTGTTACTGATGTTATTATTTATCCCACTTACATAATTTTTACTAAGTGCATAGCCAAACTGTAAGCGTTTTAAAAAGTAAATGTTGCCATCTAAACTTAAAGACCAAATTTTTTGTTCAATTCCTCTGGCAATAGAATAGCTGGTTTTGTTATAATCAAAAGAAACATAAGGGTTAATATCTATCCATGCAGCTGGGCTAACACGTGGGCCAAAACTCTCTTTAAATCCCCAATTTTCTGATGTATTTCTTATTCCATTACTTAAAGCAACCCTTTTAGATCTATCAACAGAACCGGTAAAAGAAAAATTATATTTCCTATCGTTGGTTTGTTTTGAAAAAGTATAATCAGCACTTTGGCGATTATTACCTTGTACATTCACATACCTTACTTCATTAATAAAACTTTTGTTAAAATCTCTAATTTGAAAGGTATTACTGGTTACTTGATTTTCTGTAAAAGAGGCGTTAAAACGTATGTTATAATTAAATTTAGCGTTTGCAATATAGTTACTGTATTCTCCAACTGCAGCATGTGTAAACGCAACCTTTAAATCTGGATTACCCACAATTGGACGCTGCGGATTGGAAACATCTCTAACCGGTTGTATTTGATCAAAACTTGGTTCATTAGCTCTACCATTATAAAATAAAGATAATTTATGCGTGTTTGAAAGTTTTAGTTGAAAACGAGCAATTGGGATTAACTTAAAGTAATTTCTATTTGTGTTTGTATTTATACTTACGCCAACTCTTTCTCCTAACAAAGTGGTGTTAACAGATGTTAAACCTACAGAGTAACTATATTTAGAATTATTATTTCCGTATTTATAATTTACTGAGTTTCTGTATTGTGTAAAAAAGTAATTGAAAATATTACTTAATGAATCAATCACAAATCTATTGTCTGCCAAATCAATATTACTGGTTACTCTGCTATTATCATAACCTCTACGTTCAATATTCGAATTAAATTCTAACCTTGATAAATCACTTAAAGGCTCTGAATAAGTAATACTTGTTCTGTAGTTTTTTTGCAAGTTATCCGTATTTATAGCTCTATGAATGATGGAATCTATTGGTGGAGTATTGTCATCATAATAGCGTATGATATTATTTTGTTCAGATTCTGCCTCGTTATTTTGACGACCAACAGTGGCTTCAATAGAGAAATTTCTGCCTGGTTTAGAAAGCCAAATATGTTGATAAGCAATTGTTCCGCTTATGATTGGTGTTCTGTTAAAAGAATTACTCAAATTTCTTTGATCTTGGCGTATAAAACCAGTTTGAAAAGTATTTGAATTATTTTGTGAATCTGAATTAGACAATGTTATAGAAGGTGTAAATTGTATAAAATTAGCACTATCAATATTATATTCTAATTCAAAATTAATATTGTGGTTTTTGCTATTAGTTAAGTTAGTACCGTCTCTTTTTGTAAATGTAGTAACTAAAGAAGAATCCGCAAGTATGCTATTTATTTCAGAATAACTATCTGTAATTACCTCATTATCATTATATCTAAAAGAATAACTGGCAACAAACTCAATTTTATCGTTAATTTTATCTCTGTAAGTAAAAGCTGGTAAAGCCCTTAAACTTGTACCACCAGATGCGCTGCCACTACCACCACCGCCAAAACCACTTCCACTTCTGCCACCTCTGTTATTACCTCCGCCTAACCTGCCAACACTGCTATTACCCCCAGCAATACCATTAGGTGTTTGCGTAAAGGTAGAATTTAAAGTAAGTGTTTGATTTTTATTGATCCGTGTTAAATTTGCACTGCCTTCTAACTGATCTAGTGTACCTATGCCAGCATTCAACCTTGCCATATTTCCTACAGATTTATCTGCTCTGGTAGTAATGTTTAATATTTTAGCTGGGTCACCTTCCTTAATTCCTGTTCTTGCAGCGGTGTTCCCGTAATCATCTACAATTTGTATTTTCTCAACAATTTCTGCAGGTAAATTTTGAACGGCTGTAGCAACATCGCCACCATAAATTTCTTTACCATTTAATTTAGCTCTCGTAATAGCGGTGCCATTTACAGTTAAAGAACCATCGTTTCCTACTTCCATACCTTCCATTTTTTGTAAAAGTTCATCAACGGTTGCGCCAGCTCTCACCACATAATCACTCGCTCTGTATTCTATAGTATCAGTTTTGTAAACAACAGAAGGCGTACCGTTAACAATTACCGCATCCAACATTCTTTGGTCGTCTTTAAGCACAATGGGGTTTAGTGTTAAACGCTCTGTAGCATCATTATATTTACCACTAATAACTTTATTAGTAAAGCCCAAAGAACTTACACTAACGGTAAAAACCCACGATTTTACATTTCTAAAAACAAAAATCCCATCGTCGTTTGTACTTGTTCTTAAAGTATCTGCTGTAGAAATTAAAGTTACTGCAGCACCAGCAACAGCTTGGTTGGTAGAATCTCTAACTATACCACTAACTTGCCTAACAGGAATTGGTTTAGTGGTATCTGTTCTGTTTTGAGCATATAAATTAAAGCTCAGCATTACTAAAAACAGCAGTATTATGTGTTTTTGTAGTTTAGTTTTGTAATTCATTACAGTTTTTGAAGAAATGGTTATTTAGCAATGGTATATTTTCCCCAAAAATCTGTAGGACTTAATAAATTTTGGAATTCAACATTTCCACCTCCAGCTTGGCCTCCAAATCCGCCACCGCCACCTTGCACACGAATTGCTGTAACTTGTCCGCCACCGCCTCCACCAGGTCTATTTTCTCCACCACCAAAATTTAGCTGTAAGCCATTTAATTTTATGTTGTAACCAAATTCTTTATTTACATCAACAGGTATTAATTCTAATGGTATTGCAATTTCATAAGTATAAATTCCTTTATCGTTTAAACTTGCAATTGCTTTAATACTGTATTCGTTATATATAGAAACTAGGGTATCTGTAATATTTTTAAAACCAAAAATTTTAATATCCTTGGCAGCCTCAATTTGTCTTTTACCAAAGCTTAATTGCATAGAATCTCTTTGCTCTGCCGTCATGTTTTGAAAAGATGCGCCCATTCTTGCAGCTCCACCAGCTCCACCAGCACCACCAAAAGCAGCTCTTCTGCTGTTTCTGGTAATTACCGGATAAGTTAATACCAGTGCTTCTTTGGTTTTCTTTTTACCATCTTCATTAATGCTAAAAGTAATACCGCCCATTAAAATTTTACGGGTATCATTTACATTAACAGCTTGCATTACCACATATAGGTTTTTAGCATCATTAGCAATGGTGTACGATAAACCAGTTGTTTTATTAATTGCTTTTAATGGCGTTGTCCAATCGTTAGTATTGCCATCCACCTTTATTTTCGAAACTAATAAGTTTCCAACTTGTACATCATCTGCCTTTTGAGCAAATAAACTTGAACCTGTTACCGTTAACAGTAGAATAATTTTTGAGATTTTTTTTAAAGATGATTTCATATAATGATATTTTAATGAATGTACAATAATAGATTTTGCAAATAGGTGTTGAAATTAAAAGATACATTTTGCCCATAAAAAGCTACCAAAACCTAAATTTTAGAGACAATAAATACTAGAGAAAGTTTAAAGTGAGTGTGAAATTATAAACTAAAATTTAATAGGTTTAATGTGCGGGTAAATTCTGGCTGAATATTAGCTTCAAAGGTTAATTTTTTTTTATCATTCGGATGCTCAAAACTTAATTCAGATGCATGTAAGAGCATGGTATCCATTTGCCAAGTATCTTTAAAGAATTTGTTTTGCTTATTGCAACCATGAGGCCTATCGCCAATAATTGGGTGATTAATGTGGGCAAAATGTTTTCTCAATTGGTGCATTCTTCCAGTTTGAGGTGTAGCTTCAACCAAAGAATATCTTGATGTATGATGTTTACCTAAAGCAACAGGAATTTCGGTCTTCTGTAAGGTTCTAAAAGCTGTAAAAGCTTCTTGCATCACTCCATTTTCTTTTCTCAACGGATAATCAATTTCCATTTCATCTGGTGTGTGCCCTCTAACAACAGCTAAATATTTTTTTTTGATAAGGTTATCTCTAAATAATGCTTGTAAAAGCGAGTTGGTTTCTTTGTTTAGCGCAAATAGGAGTAGGCCACTTGTTTTTCTATCTAACCTATGTGCTGGCCAAACATTTTGTTGTATTTGGTCTCTTAATAATTGCAAAGCAAACTCTTCGGCATCTCTGGCAATTGGCGATTGATGCACCAACAAACCATGCGGTTTATTAATTAATACTAAATCCTTATCCTGAAAAACAATCTCTAACATATTGCTGCGAAGTAATAAAAATTATTTGAGTTTAAAGCGGTTTTGTTTTGTGAGATTTTTTAATTGCAGGTTTCCGCCAAAGGGCGGGCGGGCTTTTTCACTATATCTTTAACAGCAGAAAAAGCTGTTAAAGGATGCCGTTTCAATCGCTAACCTAAAAGGTATTATTATAATTTACGCTTTCAGAATTTCCCCTTTAGCTTTCAACTTCACAAACTAAGTCTTCTGTTTTTTCTTTTTAGCCGCCGGGAATAAAATATTATTTAAAATTAAACGATAGCCAGGAGAGTTTGGGTATAAATTCAAATCAGTAGGAGGGTCGCCAACCATATGTTGGTAATCTTCCGGGTCATGTCCACCATAAAAAGTCCATTGCCCTTTACCAAATTGTCCATGTATATATCTTGCTTCACCTGCTGATCTTAATTCGCCTAACACCAAAACATCAGGTTTTATCAACGAACTTTTAAAAGATGTAGTTTGCCCCATAAAACCTTTGATCACTTTTTCATGGTCTTGGGTAAGCATGGTTGGCACCACATCCCATTTTGCCGAAAAATCAAATAACGTAAAAAAATCTTGGGTTCTTTCAACCTGTCTGCTATTTGTTGCATCAATATCAGAAAACTCATAATTCATTGGGTTTACATCCAATTTAAAGTTTTGAAAAGCAAATGTTTTAGAAAAATCTAATTTGGCTTGTGCATTTGGGTCGGCAGCATCACCATCAAACATTCTTTCGCAAATATCAATTCCTGCGGCAGCTAAAGCAATATCATAGCTATCAGTGCCAGAACACATTGCAAAAAGAAAACCTCCACCGAGACAAAAATCTCTTATGTTTTGGGCAACTGCTAATTTCATTTCAGATACTTTTTTAAAACCTAATTTTTTAGCTCTAGTTTCTTGTTGGCTAACATCATCCTGATACCAACTTGCGCCACGGTAATTTGCCCAAAACCTACCATATTGCCCTGTAAAATCTTCGTGATGTAAATGTAACCAATCATATTCTGGCAGTTTACCGCCAATTACTTCATCATCGTAAATAACATCATAAGGAATTTCTGCATAAGTTAAAACCATGGTAACGGCATCGTCCCACGGCAATTTGCTTTTTGGGGAGTAAACAGCAATTTTTGGAGATTTTTCTAACTTAACAATATCCATATTCACATCTGGCTGGTTAATTTCAGTTAAAATCACATTTACTTTAGCATCTGCCAAAACTTGGTAACTCACACCTCTAATTTTTAATTCGCTTTCTATGGCTTGGTTATAAGTAATTAAAAAGCTTCCACCTTTATAATTTAGGAGCCAATCAACCTCTAAACCATTTTTTAAAGTATAAAAAGCTACTCCATAGGCTTTCAAATGGTTTTTTTGTGCTTCATCCATCGGTATTAAAATAGAAGAAGAAAAGCCATTTAAAGCTATAAAAAGAAGGATTGTGAGGATATATTTTACTTTCATTTCTCTAAAAATAAGTATAATGTATGAAAACGTTTAGCTAGGTAGAAAATTTTATTAATTTTGCACCTCTTAATTAAATTAAAAAAAATGAGCAAAGCAATAATTAAAACTGCAAAAGGCGACATGACTGTTGAGTTTTATGAAAAAGATGCCCCAAAAGCAGTAGAAAACTTCAAAAAATTAGCTAAAGAAGGTTTTTATAATGGTTTAACTTTCCACAGGGTTCTTCCAGATTTTGTAATTCAAGGTGGCTGTCCTTTCTCAAGAGAAGATGCTACTGCTCATAAAGCAGGTGCTGGTGGCCCAGGTTACCATATTGATTGTGAATTAACTGGCGAAAACCAATACCACGATAGAGGGGTTTTATCTATGGCGCATGCAGGTAGAAATACTGGTGGGTCTCAGTTTTTTATATGTCATAGCAGAAATAACACTGCACATTTAGATCGTAACCATACTTGTTTTGGTAAAGTAATTGAAAATGTTGATGTTGTTGATGATATTAAACAAGGAGATAGAATTTTATCTATAGATTTAATTGAAGATTAATTATAGCATTATATGAATTTAACAGGAATTGTTGCTGTATCGGGTAAACCGGGATTGCACAAATTAATTGGTCAAAATAAATCGGGTTATATTTTAGAAAGTTTAGATGCACAAAAAGCAAAAACTATTGTAAATATATCTACCGCAAAATTAGCTTCTTTAGAAGACATTACCGTTTACGGAGAAGATGAAGATTTAAGGTTAAAAGATATTTTTGCCAAAATGAAAGATGCTACAAACGTACCAGATGCAAAAGCTGATGGTAAAGTTTTAAGAACTTTCTTTCACAAAGTTGCGCCAAAACATGATGAAGAGAAAGTTTACGCTTCTGATATGAAGAAAATTGTAAGCTGGTTTCATGTTTTAAAAGATATGCCTTTGTTTTCTGAAGAAGAAGTGAAAACTGATGCTGCAGCAGGTGATAAACCAGAATCAGCAAAAGTGGCTAAAGCAGCTACAACAAAAACTCCAAAACCAAAGAGTGATAATAAAGCAACAAGCACTAAAAGTGCAGCAGTTAAAAAAGCCGGGGGAAGTAAAAACCCTTAATTTTTAATTATTAAAAAAAAGAGCGTTTGGAGATAATTCAAGCGCTTTTTTTATGGATTTTTTAGCGCTTATGCTATTAACTAGTGACGGCTAAGGTTTAAAAATGCGGTTTTCTAATATTATTCTATAATTTCTAAAATGTAAATTATTTTAGCATTATCAACAAAACATCTAAAATCCATTTCTAAACATCTTGTTTATCTAAATTTAACTTTTACTTGATTAAATGAATCATCCTGAAAAAAAAGAACATTTATTACAGTTTAGGTAATTCTATAACCACATCTACAAGGCTATCTTCTTTATTTGCATTACATTAGTTAATGACCAGTTTTTTTTAACCAACATTGATAAGTTTCAATTAATTCTGACTAACTATTTGAAGTGTTTTTCGTCTTCTGAGTATATATCCATGGATTGCTATAGCATAAATTCTTAACGAAATATATTTACAGGATTTTTGTTTACAAAAAAAGATAAAAAAACAACAAAGGTTTCTATAATTTCTAATAGAAACCTACGGAGTAAATTATTAGTACAATCTATTATTGACAACCGCCTTCTATATTCACTCTGGTGCTTGTGGCATCAACTACACTAATAAAACTTAGGGCATTTAAAGAAGATGATTATGTTTATCTTGCTATAATTCATTCAACCAAATATTATCGTACTGTTTCATTAAATCTCTTTCTTTTTTCGGGATTGGTGTTGGTTTATTTGTTTCGTAATTAATGGCTACTTGTACCGTTTTCCCAATAGCTTTTACAGTTTCTGAGCCGTCTTCATTTTCTGAAACTAAAATATAGTCAATATCCCAGCTACTATTTCCTAAGCGACTAGTTTTTACATAGGCAAAAATATTATCGTTCAAAATAATAGGTTTTATAAAGTCTATTTGCGCTTTTGCAATAATTATCCCTATTGCTTTCCAGTCCCAGTTAATAATATCCTTCCAATAATTAGATCTTGCTTGCTCAAAATAGGTTAGGTAAACAGCATTGTTTGCATGACCAAACATATCCATATCCGAAAAACGAATTGGAATTTCTGTTTTGTATTTGTACTGCTTTTTTAAGTCTAAAATATCCATATTCGGTAATATTGTCAGTTGTTAATTGTGAATAAAGACAAAAAGTCTTGATTTTAGGCTAAATTACGGATTGGTATTCACATTGTACAGCTTCGGTTGTAAATATTTTAACATAAACAATTGGAGGATCTAAAAATGACTTTATTAAAATTAAAAGAAAACAGAAAAGTAAATGGTTATTCTAATTTAAACGAATTATTAGACACCATTTTTAATGAGAATTTAAAACCAAATGGGGTACAACTGCCACCGGTAAACGTAGTAGAAACAGAAGCTTATTTTGAATTGGCTTTAGCAGCACCGGGTTTAAAAAAGGAAGATTTTAAAATTGCTTTGGAGAAAGATATTTTAACAATTTCTTCTGAAAATAAAACTGAGGAAACTAATGTTAAGTACACCAGAAAAGAATTTGGATTTTCATCTTTTTCAAGAGCTTTTACCTTGCCAGAATCTGTTGACTATACTAATATTGAGGCCAGTTACCATCAAGGCGTTTTGGTGGTAAAAATAGGTAAAAAAGAAGAAGCTAAAATTTTAAGCCGCGAAATAGAAATAAAATAAGTAGTAACATTATTTAACAATCCCGATTTTTTTACAAAAGTCGGGATTGTTTTTTTTAGACCAGCCGTTTAATATTTTTACATTTGTTGTATGATTTTAGAAACACTAGATACTCGCCGCAAGGCATTAACCATAAATTTAGATGAAAACATTTACGGCACATTTGCAGAAATAGGGGCAGGGCAAGAAGTTGCAAGAAATTTTTTTACAGCTGGTGCAGCATCAGGTACAATTGCTAAAACCATGTCGGCTTATGATATGACTTTTAGTAATGAGATTTATGGTTTGGAAGAGTCTGGCAGGTATGTTTCAAAATCAAGGTTATCAAAAATGCTTAACCACGAGTTTGAGCTTTTAGGAGAAAGGCTTTGTGGTGTTAAATATGAACAGCGTAAATTCTTTTCTTTTGCAGATACAGTTACAACGCTAAATTTTAATAAATCAAATGACCCGCATGGATGGTTGGGTATTAAATTCCAGTTAGAACCTTGTGGCCCATCCAATGAAATTATTTTTCATGTTAGGTTACTAGATAGTGACGCTACTTTGCAGCAAAATGTGTTAGGTATTTTAGGTGTTAATTTAGTTTATGCGGCATTTTATCATTATAAAGACCCCCAAATGATGATTGAATCTTTAGCTGATAATTTAAGTAGGGGTTCTGTAGAGATAGATTTGATTAATGTTAAAGGCCCAGCTTTTGAAGGTTTGAGTGAGGTGCTGGTTAATTTATATCTTTTAAAAAGAGGTTTTTCTACTGCCGCAGTTTTTATACCAGAAGAAGGTGTAATGCAATCAAAAGATTTGATGTATAAGCAGCATATTATGATTTTGAGAACTCGCTTTAACCAAAAAACTAAACCCGATTTTGATTTATTTAACCATGCCGTAACACAATATAAGGCTTACATGGAAATTGGTAACGTTGAGTTAATTACAATGGCAGAGCTTACGTTAAACAATATGATGCAAAATAATGAAGGCTGTGATGTTGAACTTTTGGATAGTGTTGCTAAAAGAGCTGGCGATATTTTAGAAATGGGGCATGCTGTTATTATTTCAAACTTTAATAGACATAATAAATTAGCGAAATTTTTATCACAATGTAAACCTAAAAGTGTGGGTATAACTACTAATATTGCTAATTTAAAGCATATTTTTATGTCAGAATATTATGGAGCCAATTACACAAATGAACTTTTAGCTTACATAAGCGATTTATTTAGCGGGAATGTAAAGCTACTTACATATCCTTACAGGGATATAAAAAATAAACAGATGGTAACCACAAAAAATTTAGTGGTATCGCCAGAAGCTAAATCATTGTTTGATTTTTTATTACAGAATAAATATATTTTAGATATTGAAGAGATTAAAGAAGGAGAATAAATTAATTTCTCATATTGATGTATTGTAGGGGTTGGCCAAAATCTTCTCCTCTGCATAAAGAAATTACTGCTTGTAAATCGTCTATTTTCTTTGCAGTTACCCTTACTTGGTCTTCCATAATAGAAGCTTGAACCTTTAATCCAGAATCTTTAATTTTTTTAACCACTTTTTTAGCGGCATCTTTATCAATACCTTCTTTTACCAAAATATCTTTTTTAATCATATTTCCTGTTATTGAGGTAAAAGGTTTTTCAAAGTCTAAGGCTTTAGGGTCCAAACCTTGTTTTACAAATCTGGAAATTATAGCGTCTGTAATTGCTTTTAAACGCATGTCATCTTCGGTAACGATGCTTAAAGTGTTAGATTTTTTATCTAAATCAACAGTACTTTTAGAGGTATTGAAATCGTATCTATTTAAAATTTCTTTTTTTGCGTTGTTTACTGCGTTATCAAGTGTTTGAGCGTCTATTTTGCTGACAATATCAAAAGATGGCATAATTGGAATGTTATTTGATGTTATAAAAAATTAAAGATAAATTTAAAAAATTAAATCGTAGGCATGAAAACTCAAAAAACGAAAACAAAATTAAAAGGTAAAAAGTCTAATCAAAATGAAAAGCTTGAAATTAACCTTACAGAAAAGTTAAGGGTATTTGTGAAAAGTTTAGGTCACGATGCTGATGAAATTGGTGATGAAATTAAAAAAGCCAGTAAAATTTTATCTAAAAAGCTAAAAAATAAAATTGTCGATGCTAAAAGTGCTATCGAAAATAAAGTTTCTGACTTTAAAAAAACTAAAAAATCTGATAAAAAAAGTACATCTAAAATTGCAAAACAAGCGTCAAGCTTAGCAAAACAAAACAAAGAAGAAATTGCTAAAATAGTTGCAAAAGCTAAAAAGCAAACTAAAGAATTCTCTAAAAAAGCAAGTTCGGTAAAAAATGTAGATGTTTTGCCTATTATTAATAAGGCAACAATTAATAAAGAACCAGGTAAAACAACAACTACTGCAAAGCCAAAAGTTACTTTAAAACCTGCTATTGTTGAAAAACCAATTAATGTAAAAGCACCTGTAGTAAAAAAAGAAGAAGCTAATGCAAATGGTGCAGAAGATCAAAAAACAAATACAAATCCTCATCCAGAAACGCCTACAGCACCTAAAAGAAGTTCAAGAGCAAAGGTAGCCCCAAAATCAGACACAAAACCACAAAATACAGATTTGCCACAGCAAGCTGGTCCAAATAATAAATACAATAGAGGTTAATTCTTGACCTTAATTTAATATTTAATTAACAAAACATTTTGCATTTTTAAATTCCGAAGTTAAAGGTCGGGGTTTCTTTAATATACATGAATCAAGAGAAAATTCCATTATTAAACCGAGAATTAAGTTGGCTATATTTTAATGATAGGGTTTTACAAGAGGCGGCAGATAAGGCTGTGCCTTTGATTGAAAGAATTAAGTTTCTGGCCATTTTCTCATCTAATCTTGATGAATTTTATAGGGTTAGGGTAGCTACTTTAAATCGTTTGGTGGTGGTAGTTAACAAGGTTAAAGCCGAGTTTGGTTACAATCCTAAAAAGCTTTTAAATCAAATTAAAAATATTGTTGTAAGGCAAGAAAAGAAGTTTAACGTTCTTTACGAAGAAATTATTAAAGAACTTGCTGATAATAAAATTTTTATATTAAACGAACATCAATTAAACGTTAGCAGAGGCGCTTTTGTTAAAAATTATTTTAAAGAAAAAATTTTATCAACCATTGTTCCAATTATTATTGATGATAAACAACCCTTCCCAGAGTTAAGAGATAGGGTTATTTATTTTTTAGTGAAGCTTACTCAAGCAAATAAAAAGCATAAAAATAAATATGCTTTAATAGAAATACCCGAAAGCTTAGATCGGTTTTTGATTTTGCCTGATACCAATAATCTTAAATTTATTATACTTTTAGATGATATTATTAGGTACTGTTTAGACGAAATTTTCTTCATCTTTAATTACAATGAAATTGAGGCTTATTCTTTACAGGTCACCAGAGACGCGGCATTAGATTTAGATAAAAATGTAAGTGATAAATTTATAGAAGCGTTATCAAAAAGTTTGCAGAAAAGAAAAAAGGGTAAGCCCATGCGTTTGCTTTATGATAGTGGAATGCCTATTGATATGCTTAACGTTGTTATTTCTAAGTTAGAATTACAATCTGAAAGTTTAATACCAGGTAATAAATACCATAATTTTAAAGATTTTATTACATTCCCAAATGTAGGAGAAGAACACTTACAATATAAACCAATAAAGCCCTTATTGGTTAAAGGTTTAAGTATAAATAAGGGTATGCTTGAATTAATAAAGCAAAAAGATTTCCTAATTAATTTGCCTTACCAATCTTTTGATTACATTATTCATTTTTTAAGAGAAGCAGCTATTGACCCACGTGTAACTACCATCCGTATTACATTATATAGGTTAGCATCAAACTCTAGAATTATAAATGCGCTTATTAATGCAGCTAGAAACGGAAAAAAAGTAGTTTGTTTAGTAGAGTTAAAAGCCCGTTTTGATGAACAAGCAAACATATATTGGACAAATAAATTAGAGGAAGAAGGTATTTACGTAAACTACGGAATAACAGGCTATAAAGTGCACACCAAAATTTGTATGGTTACCCGTATAGAAAAAGGAAAAAACGCCTATTATGCCAATTTAGCCACCGGAAATTTTAACGAAAAAACAGCTAAAATTTATTGCGACCACAGTTTATTTACTGCTGATGAACGCATTACTTTAGAATTAAATAGAGTTTTTGAAAACATAGAAAAGAAAAATATATCTAAAGATTATAACCATTTAATTGTATCACCTTTAGAAACTAGGAAAAAGCTTTTTTCTTTTATTGATAGAGAGATTAAACACGCAAGGGCAGGTAAAGAGGCTTACATGATTCTTAAAATGAATTCTTTAGCGGATGAATTGACCATTAAAAAACTTTATGATGCTAGCAATGCTGGTGTAATTATTAAATTAATTATTAGAGGAATTTGTTGTTTAGTGCCAAAAAAGCCTGGCTTTAGTGAAAATATAGAAGTTATTTCAATTATCGATAAGTTTTTGGAACATGCCAGAATTTGGATTTTTGGTAATTCTGGTAAAGAAGAAATTTATTTACTTTCTGCCGATTTGATGACCAGAAACCTTGATCATAGAATTGAAGTTGGTTTTCCTATTTATGATCCAGAAATAAGAAAAGAAATCAGAGAAATGGTTGATATACAGTTGATGGATAATACCAAGGCTCGAGAAATAAATTCTCTTAATAATAATAAATACCGTAAAACTAAAGTGAGAACTCCCTATCGTACACAGATAGACACTTATAATTATTTAAAAAATAAAAACTAAATAGATTGAGATACGCAGCAATAGACATAGGTTCAAATGCAGTTAGGTTATTAATTGCAGAAATCACTAATAATGATGGTGTTATTTCTTTCAAAAAAAACTCATTAATTAGGGTTCCGTTAAGATTAGGCGACAATGCTTTTTTAGACCATAAAATTTCTGAAAAAAAATCGGAAGAATTGGTTAAAACCATGATTGCTTTTAAAAATTTAATGGATGTTTATAAAGTTGAAGATTATATGGCTTGCGCTACATCTGCATTAAGAGAAGCCGAAAATGGGCCAGATTTGGTAAAGCTGATTAAGGCTAATGCTAATTTAGATTTAGAAATTATTGAAGGTCAAAAAGAAGCTAATATTATATATGCCAGTCATATTGAGCAAACTTTAGATCGTAAAAAAAACTATTTATACATTGATGTAGGCGGTGGTAGTACAGAACTATCAATTTTTGCTGAAGGAAAACCTGTTGCCTCAAAATCTTTTGATTTGGGTACAATTAGGATATTAGATAATCAGGATAAAGAAGAAACTTGGGATTTAATGAGAGAATGGGTTAAAGTGGAAACCAAGAACTACAAAAATTTAATGGGTATTGGTACTGGCGGAAACATCAATAAGTTATTTAAATTATCAGAAGAAAAGGAAGGAAATTCTTTGAGTTATATTAAACTTAAAGCTCAATATGATTATTTAAACTCTTATTCATTAAAAGACAGGATTAACATTTTGGGTTTAAATCAGGATAGGGCTGATGTAATTATACCAGCTTGCGAAATCTTTTTAACGGTAATGAAGTTGGCGTCAATAAAACAAATACATGTGCCTAAAGTAGGTATGGTTGATGGTATTATTCAAGTTTTGATTGAGAAAAACTTTCCTCTTAACAATTAAGTAAATGGATCACATTAGGGATGCTTATATGATCCATTTTTTGTTAAATAATTTATAAGGCTACTTCGATAGCATCCCAAAGTTTTTTCCTCAATATTAGCGCTTTTTTTGATGCGGCCATTGCTTCCACCCAGTGTTGAGGGGTTTTACACAAACTTTGAGTCATCTCTAATGCTAAATGACTATGGTGGTCTCCATCAACTTCAATATGTCTTTCTAAATAATATTTAAACTTAGAGATTTGATTAGGAAAGTTATGGTATAAATCTTTAACTATTGATAAAAACATAGCGGGAATTAAATCTTCTCTGCCATAGGTAAATACAGCAGCTTGCAAGTATTCTTTTTTACTTTCTATAATTTCAAAAGTAAAGCTTACAAAATCTGTAATTGCTTTGTTTAAACCCGCAGTTTTAAATGCTAAATTTAAATTGCTATTATTTTTTAATGCTTCTGTAAACACATCTATTTCTTGAGTAGAGGCAGCACTTTGCTTCATCGCTTCCAAATATAGTTCAAAATGGCTTTTTCTTATTCCTTTTTCATCTACATCCGATTCTTCGCCGGCTACAATCTCATTAATAAGGAAACGTGTATTTGCATCACCCTTCGGGAACCAAGGTACTTCAACGCAAGTCAGATTAATTTGCAAAGATTTTAAGAGGGACATAAAATCCCAAACAGCAAAAACGTGATATTCCATAAATAGATTTAAATCTTCTATGGATTTGATTTTTTTGTATAAAGAATGGTTAATTAATTCAGCTCTATAAACTTCTAACTCTTTGGTAATTGATTCTTCTAATAGCATTTTAATATTCGAAATCTGTAAATAATGTTGCTGGTTTTATTTCAGCATAAAAATTGTGTAAATCAATATTTTTATTTTCAAAATTCTCATCAGAATCCGATTTAATATTGATAATAGGGAGAGCTGTTATTGATTCTAGTACTTCATTCTCATTTATTTGTTCAACATTGGTGTAAAAACCATGTGCTATAATTTTCGCAAAACACGTTAATTCATCATTTCCAATTGCAATAATAAGCTCAGCAACATTATCTTTTGCCAGCTTAACAGCTTTTTGTTGTTCTTCTATTAGATTTTCGGTGTTTAAACACTCATAAGTAATGTGTGCAATTCCACGTATATTTAACAAAGAAATTACCCTTGCATACAATCCAATTTGCTTAATCCTATTTTCAGAAAAAACAATCAATGCTTTATTACCTAATAGTAAGCACTCATCGCAAAGCTGCTCTAAAACATCTTTACCTGCTAATATTTTTGTATGGTTTTTTCTAAAACTGGATTCCATAATTGTAATAACCAACAAACGCTTAAAAATGTTTAATAGTTTGTGATTTATTTTAAATAAGATTGATGTTTTTTTTACAATTTGCAACATATTATTTGAATATAGCTTAACAAAGACGTGATTTACTTTATGTAAATTTTGTATTAATTAAAAACTATAATTTTATTACCCACCTTTTTTATGGAAAAAGAACAATCAAACAAAAACGTTGTCATGTTAATTATAGTGGCCTCATTAGGCTATTTTGTAGATATATATGATTTGGTATTATTTTCTGTAATACGTGTACAAAGTTTAAGTGGTATTGGCGTGGCTGATGATGAACTCTTAAGTGTAGGGGTGAAATTAATAAATGCCCAAATGATTGGGATGCTAATTGGCGGTGTTTTATGGGGTGTTTTGGGTGATAAATTAGGCAGATTAAAAGTTTTGTTTGGATCAATATTAATGTATTCTTTGGCAAATATTGCTAACGGATTTGTTACGGATGTAAACACTTATGCAATTATCAGGCTTATTGCTGGAGTAGGTTTAGCTGGCGAGTTAGGTGCTGGTATTACCTTAGTTGCAGAAAGCATGAGCAAAGAAAAGCGAGGTTACGGCACCATGTTGGTTGCTGCAATTGGTTTGATGGGGGCTGTAGTTGCGGGTTTAGTAGGCGATAAATTTAAGTGGCAAACGGCTTATTTTATTGGCGGTGGCATGGGTTTAGCTTTATTGGTGCTGAGGTTGGGTGTAATGGAATCTGGGATGTATAAAAACATAGCACATAAAAATGTATCAAAAGGAAATATGTTAATGTTATTTAATAATTGGGGAAGATTTAAAAAATATATTAATTGCACATTAATAGCCCTACCAGTTTGGTTTGTGGTAGGTATATTAATCACATTTGCCCCCGAGTTTGGTAAAGCTATGGGTGCAACAGAACCGCTTTCTGCTGGCAAAGGAATTTTATTTACCTATATCGGTATTTCCTTAGGAGATTTGTTAACTGGTTTCTTAAGTCAGATTTTTAAAACAAGAAAAAAAATAGTGGTTATTTTTCTTTTTGCAACGCTGTTTAGCATCTTATTATTTCTTTTTTCTAGAGGAATTAATGCCAATACCTACCATTGGATATGTGTTCTTTTGGGTATTTCTACCGGATTTTGGGTAATTTTTGTTACTATTGCAGCAGAGCAATTTGGCACAAATTTACGTTCTACAGTTACCACCACAGTGCCAAATTTTATTAGGGGTTCTGTGGTTTTAATAACATTATGTTTCGAATGGTTAAAATCTCCATTTGGCATCATCAACTCGGCATTAATTGTGGGTATAGCTACTTTAGTAATAGCCTTTATTGCTGTTTATAATTTAGAAGAAACCTACGGAAAAGATTTGAATTACATTGAAGAGTAAATTAAAATGAAATATTTCAGGCAACATCAGCTTGTATTAAAATTTGTTTATAATCATTTAAGCAAAGGTCAGTTTTTAATTTTATCGGGAATATTGGTGGGTTTTTCTGCTGGTATAGCTGCTGTAATATTAAAAATGGTGGTTCATAAAATCCACGTTTTAATTAACCAGCAATTAGAAGTTTTTGAATACCCTATTTTAAACCTTTTTTTACCATTAATAGGTATTTTAATAACTGTATGGGTTGTTAAAACTTTTCTTCAAGGGCGAGACGGAAAAGGTGTTTCAAATATTTTACTAGATATTTCACAGCGTTCGGGCGTTACTGCAAAATCAAAAATGTATTCTCAAATGATTACCAGTGCCATTACTGTTGGTTTTGGTGGTTCGGCAGGTTTAGAAGGCCCTATTGCTGTAACTGGCGCTGCTATTGGGTCTAATTTCGCTCGTACTTACAGGTTAAGCTATCGCGAAAGAATTTTACTATTAGCATGTGGCTCTGCTGCTGGTATTGCTGCGGTATTTAATGCGCCAATTACAGGCGTAATGTTTGCAATTGAGGTAATTTTAGTGGGTGTAGTTTTTTCCGATTTTATTCCCTTAATAATAGCGGCCGTTTGCGGTGCGCTTTTATCTAAAATTATTTTAGGGAATGATATCCTTTTTGATTTTAATCAGTTAAAAGATTTTGACCATAATAATGTACCTTTTTATTTGCTATTAGGTGTTTTATGCGGTTTAATTTCTGTTTATTTTGCAAGAACAACCCATAGAGTCGAACATTTTTTTTCTCACCAATTAAAATGGAATGCCTACAACAAAGCTTTGTTTGGAGGTTTAATTATAGCTATTTTATGTTTTGCATTTCCCCCTCTTTTTGGAGAAGGCTATGGAAGTGTAAAATCATTAGCATCTGGCAATCCTCAAGAAATTTTAAAAGGTAGTTTCTTTTATTCAATAGGTTATAACGATTGGATGTTGATACTTTTTGTAGGTTTAATTTTTTTAATGAAAGTTTTTGCTACCTCTATAACACTTGCAAGCGGCGGTAGCGGTGGTAATTTTGCACCTTCTTTATTTACAGGCGCATTTTTTGGTTTCTTTTTTTCAACTGTTATTAATAAACTTACTTTCTTAAACCTACCAGTTAGCAATTTTACTTTGGTGGCCATGTGTGGGATATTAAGTGGCGTAATGTATGCACCTTTAACAGGGATTTTTTTAATTGCCGAAGTAACCGGAGGGTATGAGTTAATTATCCCGTTAATGTTGGTTTCTACAAGTTCTTATGCAGTAGCAAAAGTGTTTGAACCCTACTCAATGGATGTAAAACATTTAGTTGCAGGTAAAAAAATATTTACAGAAGATTATGATCAAAATATTTTAAGCTTAATTAAATTTCACGAAATAATAGATACTGGTTATGAGGTTGTTTATGAAGATAGCACCCTGCCCGAACTTTTAAAAGTAGTAAGGCAATCAACCAAGAACATTATAGTTTGTAATAACCACCAAGATAAATACCAAGGTTTTATTATTTTTGATAAAGTACGTAAAGTATTATTAGACCCAGAAATGCAAGCCAAGCTAACCGTAAAAGAGCTAATTTCTAAAACAAAATACCAAGTAAACGTTAACGATGGTATTGATGAAATAATTTCGAAATTTGATGAAGCAGATTTGTGGTACATGCCAGCTTTTGAAAATGGTGATTTTATTGGTTTTATTTCAAAAACCCGTTTACTATCCGCATACAGAGATAAATTAAAACAGACGATAAGTTAATGTTAGATAAAAATATAATTGCCCAAGATTTTAAAGCCATACAACAAAGTACAGTTAATGCTTTAACAGATTTAGATGGTGGTGCATTGTTCGAAATTGAAGCATGGGAACGCCCAGGTGGTGGTGGTGGCGAAAGTAAAGTATTACAGAACGGAAAATTAATTGAGAAAGGTGGCGTAAATTTTTCTGCCGTTTATGGTAATTTGCCAGAAGCAATTAAAAAAGCATTTAAAACAGACCAAGAAGAGTTTTTTGCTACTGGGGTTTCAATTGTATTACATCCGCATAACCCTTGGGTTCCAATTATACACATGAATATTCGTTATTTTGAGATGCAAGGTAACGGAAACGAAACTTTACGTTGGTTTGGCGGTGGGATAGATGTTACTCCTCATTATATAAACAAAGAAGATGTTACTAATTTCCACCAACATTTAAAAGGTGTTTGCGATGGCTTTAGTAAAGATTTTTATCCAAAATTTAAAACCTGGGCAGATGATTATTTCTTTATCAAACACAGAAATGAAACCAGAGGAATTGGCGGTATTTTTTATGATAGGCTAACACCAGAAAGTACAGGTTTAGAGTGGAACCAAATTTTTGAGTTTTCTAAAGCTATAGGTAATTCATTTGTGCCAATATACACTGCTTTGGTTAAAAATAACAGAGAAAAAACGTTCACGTTAGAAGAGAAACAATGGCAATTTCAGCGCAGAAGTAGGTATGCCGAGTTTAATTTAGTCTATGATTCCGGAACAAAGTTTGGCTTAGAAACTGAAGGTAGAATAGAGTCTATTTTAATGAGTATGCCACCAATGGCATCTTGGGTTTATGATTATAAAGCTAAACTTGGTAGTTTAGAATTTGAAACGTTAAGCTTATTAAAAAAAGGTGTTAATTGGGCTTAAGGTTAAATTAAATCAAAAGCCCTTGCATATTTTGTAAGCTCAAAAAAAGATTTTGTGCCTAATTTTTTTCTAATATTTTTTCTATGAGTTTCAACTGTTTTTGAAGATATAAATAAATGATTTCCGCATTCTATGGCACTTTCTCCTTTTGCTAAATGCTTTAATATTTCTATTTCCCTTTTTGTAAGACTTAAATAAAGTTCTAACTTTTCTTTTAAGAAGTTATTTTCCTCTAATAACTTGGTTGCTTTATTGGTAAGTCTATGCATGGTATCAATAGGTATAGATTGGGTGATGAGTAAAATTGGTGAATTGTTATCATCCCTCAAAAAAATCTTTGCACTCGTCATGTGCCATGTTAAGTTTTTTTGTTTATTGATTCTAACTTGTTGAAAAAAAGAAACACTTTCTTCATCATTATTATTTTCAAATAATGAAAGTATTTTTGGAGTATAATCTTCGGCGTCTTCTTTATTAAAATAACGAGATTGATAAACTTCTGGAGGCAATTTGATTAATTCATCTAAAGTAATACCCAATTCTTTCAAACCCTTATCGCACATCCAAAGTACAGATCCGTCAATTAATTTATGAATCATTGTTACGCAAGGCAAAGTATTAGCTATACTAATTACCTCATTTAATTTTAGCGCTATCTTATCTTCCAAGTTCAATTTGTTATTATTTTGTGTAGCTAAAGTCTGTAAATTTTATTAAAATTTCTACCCGTATTTGGGTATTTGTTTAAAATACCCACTTGGGGGTATTTTGTCAATTTTAAATTGACACACTTTTGAAGAAAAAAAATATAATGTTTTAAAAAAAAGAAAATGGAACGGATAGTTACACTTTTAAGATATTTATAACGGTACAACTACAAGTTTAACTTCAACAGCTACTTATAGCTATAATGATGGGTTTGATGCAAGTGGTAAAGCGACCAAAGCCACTAGTAAATTTGTAAATAGCTACGGTTCAAATAATAACTATACAAGTACAAGTAATTACACTTTAATATTATTGCTAAAGAATTTGTGCTTCTTAAACAAAAAAAGCAACCTTATTTGATTGCTTTTTTTGTTTAAATTTTAAAACCTATAACCAAGCATAATTCCTCCTTTTAAACCTCCCCAAGGTCCATCCACTTTCATATTAACTCCAGTTGAATTAACTGTTATTTCTTGCTCAACAAACGGGATTTTAAAATCTTCAAGATCATCTCTTAAAGCATCTTGTTCTTGTGTGTTTAAGTTCTTTCTTCCGTTAAAATCTCCTTTAGAACTGCCAAATTGAGGCCCGAAATTAAAATTGAGATGTATATGTTTTCCCATTCTAAATTGCACACCTATTTCCAAACCTCCAGTTATAGTGGTTAACTCACCATCTAATGGTATTATTTCCTCAGTTCCATTTACGTCGAAATTAAAATCGCCATTGACTTTATAATTAGCAAACCTTGCAAATGGAGCTAAATAAAAGCCCTTAAAAATATCTTTACCGAAATAAAATTTTATTTGAGGTGTAAATGCTTGGTTGCTAATTTCGAAGCTATTTAATTGCTTACTTGTTTCAGGGTCATCAATTAAGTTATCTATTGTACCTTGTAAAGGAATTCCGCCTTTAGGCATCAATCTAAAACCAAAACTAGCAGCTGTTTTTCTACCGATAGCTCTTTCATATTCTAAGGCATAGGTCCTAAGTGCTAAAGCTGGTAAGTTGATTTTAATCAAGTTCTTATGCCCATGAATAACTTTTGAAGAATCAGATTTTATTTCTGCATTTACTGATAACGCAAATAAAATAAGTAGAGATAAAATAATGTTTAATTTTTTCATGTTATATAGTTTAATTTTACCTCAAAAGTAAATTTAATAACATTTAAAACCTATACGCATAAGTGGGTATTTTATCAATTGATAAACCCTAGTGATATATGAAAATTTAAAAGAACAGCTGTTTTTTAGCAATTACCGGCTTTAAATCCTCAATAAATAATAAAGTTCTTTTTTCTCTGCCTTTAGCATTCAAATGATAAATAGTATCGTAAAAATTATCATCGGTAAAAACATACCTATCAGGAGAATTAAGCAATTTTATTTGTGGTAAATTCTCTTTTATTTTAGTATTTAACTGTAAAATTCGGTCTTTGTTTTTACCAACAAATTCTGACGATGGGTAACTTGGATAGGTGATGTAAACTTTTACATTTTCAGCTTCACAAAGCTCATAAAAGTCTTTTAAAATACTGAAACTGTTATTTGTTTCTAAAAGTCCAATAGGCTGCCTGTCAATTAGTTTTTGCAAAGAAGGTTTGTTTAAATGCCCAATATTATCGCCATACTTATTAAACATTTTTCTGTTAAAAACAGAGTCTGTTTTAAAATCTTGCTCTTCAAAATATTTTTTAAATTTTTCATAACGAGCCTCAAATAACTCTAAAGGATTAAACTGGTAATACTCTTTACTTTTTGGGTAAATTTCTTGTGTAAATTGAATTAAATCAATGTCAGGTTCAAAACCATCAAGGTATAGCGGGTATTCTAAATTCAATATTACAATATCTCCACTTTTAATTAAAGAGCTTACCTCATTAATCATAAACTTTAAACTTAAACCTGCATGTAAGCCTAGGTTAGCCACTTTTACGGGTAGTTTTTGCTCAATTAACTCGCAATTTAGTCCAAAAGCTAAGTTAGAGCCACCAACAAGTATCAGTCTATTGCTATCAATGCTATTTAATCTATTTTCTTTATCAATAATTGCAGCTAAATAATCAGTTTCTTTATGATACTTTCTTTCAAATTTTGAAGAGAAATAAAAAACTGCGGTTGCAAGTATAGCGGTAAATAAGAATGACTTTAGGAAAAACTTTTTCATCGCTCTTAAAATTGAAAATATATAAATTGTTTGCTATCAAACACTCCGTAAACCATAATTATGAATATAAAAGCAAAATAAACTGTCCACCTTACAGCTACTGGAAAATTTAAAAACCTAGTAGATATTTGATATTTTGCTTGTAAATAATGTACGGTTTCTAAAAACACAATTAATACAATAGGCCAAACTTTATTGGTGCCTAAATATTCAAAAACTGGTTTTCTATTTATAATATCTATACACATTTGTGGAAAGCCATTGTAAATATTTTTTATAATGTAGGTAGCAATTTGCAAGTTATCTGCTCTAAAAAATATCCAAGCAAAACTGACCAATAAAAAGGTGGTTAATGTGGGCAATAAAGGTATTTTATCTAAGTTTAATGTATTGCTAAGGTTATTTCTGAACTTACTGGTTAAAGAACCAAAAATAATGTAAAATCCATGTAATGCACCCCAAATTACAAACGTCCAACTTGCGCCATGCCATAAGCCGCTTACTAAAAAAACAATGAATGTGTTTAAATACCAACGCGGAATAGTTACTCTGTTACCACCTAAAGGGAGGTATAAATAATCTTTAAACCAGGTAGATAATGATATGTGCCACCTACTCCAAAACTCCTGAACGCTTTTTGCATGGTATGGGCTGTTAAAATTATTCATTAATTTAAAACCCATCACTCTTGCGGCACCAATTGCCATGTCAGAATAGCCAGAGAAATCACAAAATATTTGAAAAGCAAAAAATATAGTAGCTATTATTAAACTTGAAGTTTGATGCTCTTGCGGATTATTATAAACGGTATCAACTATAATTGCCAGCCTATCTGCAATCACTACTTTTTTAAACAATCCCCAAAGCATTAAGCGTAATCCGCTGGTAACTCTGGCATAATCAAAATCATATTTCTGCCTAAATTGGTATAGTAAATTCTGCGGACGTTCAATTGGTCCAGCAACCAATTGCGGATAAAACATTACATAAAGAGAATATATTCCGAAATGTCTTTCTGCTTTTTCGTGGCCACGATAAACTTCTATAGTATAACTCATGGCTTGAAAAGTGTGAAAAGATAAGCCAACCGGTAAAAGTATTGACAAATAGGGGATAGGGTTATCTAATCCAAACCCATGCATTAAAAAAGAGAAATTATCGTTTAAAAAATTGTAGTATTTAAAAATGGCCAATACTCCAATGTTGGCTACTAAACTTGCCACAAGCCACATTTTTCTTTTTTTACCCTCTGCGTTTTCTATAAAAATACCAGCGTAATAATCTATAACAATAGTAAAACCTAAAATTAGAATGTAAATTGGCACAAAGGCCATGTAAAAATAACAACTGGCTACAAGCAATAAAAACCACCTTTTATTATAAGGTAAAGCAAAATAAAGCGTGGTAACAATTATAAAAAAGAATAAAAATTGGTAAGAGTTAAAAAGCATATTCTTTCTTGCAGATTACTTATTGATTTATATTCAAAGATATAATTTATAGTTTTTTTTAAAAGCTTTAATTAAAATTTATAGTTTAAACTATAAATTTTTTATGAATACAATTTTATAAATAAAATTATAGATAATTATGTAGCTATTTTGTGTTTGTACGGAAGCATATATTACCTACTTTTGCAACCGAAAGATATTACAATTATGGCAAAAGCTGGAGATTTAAAAACAGGTAACGTAATTCGTTTTAATGGCGAATTAGTAACAATTGATGAGTTAATACATCGTACCCCAGGTAAAGGTGGCGCATTTTACACTGGTAAAATGAGAAGCATTAAAACCGGTAAAATTATTGAGTTACGTATGCGTACAGATGAAGAGGTTGATATTTGTAGAGTAGAAACAAGTGACTATCAATATCTTTATGAAGATGGAGATTATTTTGTAGTGATGGATAATGTAAGTTTTGAGCAATTTAACGTTCCAAAAACTTTGTTTGGAGATTCTGCAAGATTTTTGAAAGAAGGAATGAATGTTTTAATTTCTATGGAAAGTGAAGAGCCAATTATAGCAAAAGCACCTAATAACGTAGAATTAGAAATTGTTTATACAGAACCTGCTGTTAAAGGTGATACTTCAACCAACGCATTAAAAAACGCAACTGTTGAAACAGGAATTGAAATTAAAGTGCCTTTATTTGTTAACCAAGGAGATAGGGTAAGGGTTGATACAGCAACAGGCGCTTATATTGAACGAGTTAAATAATTATTCTATAAGCCGAATCGGATTATCCAATTTATTAAATTATTAAATTGGATAATCTGGTTTTAAGAAAATAACAAAAGAATTTCTGTACAGTCTTTCGACTCTTAAAAATAGAATTCATTTTCTATACCATATTATAGATATTGCTCCCAACAACATCTTTTTAAGATAATGCAGAATAATTAACTCCTAATTATAAGTAATTTAATTTTTTAAAATATATTTAGCATAGAATTTGCGCTAAGCAATAAAAATAAACCTATGCTAAAACTACTAACTGCTCTTCAAACTCGCCAAGCCGACGATTATACCATCGTTAACGAACCTATACTCTCTTCTGAGTTGATGGAAAGAGCCGCAAAAGCTTTCATTAAAGTTTTTCTCGATAGATTTCCAGATCGTAAAAAGCATATTCTAATTTTTTGTGGAAAAGGAAATAACGGGGGAGATGGTTTGGTAATTTCCAGAATGCTTTTTGATGAAGGTTACCACCATGTACATACTTACATTGCAGATTTTTCTGAAAAGCAAAGTGAAGATTATTTGTTGAATTTAGAACGTTTACAGCAAAAAGATGTCTCAATATTTTACATCAACCAAGCTGCTGACTTGGAATTTATTGAGTCTGATTTAATTATTGATGCTTTATTAGGTTCTGGTTTAAACAAAGCTTTACAAGGCGAGTGGGAAAAACTAGTAAAAAAAATAAATAAGTTTTCTGGCTTTAAAATAAGCGTTGATGTACCAACTGGTTTACCTTGCGAAGGAGAGTTGCTGAGCGAAGCAATTATAAAGTCAGATTTAACCATTGCGTTTCAGCGCCCAAAACTTAATTTTTTATTGCCAATATCTAGCCCTTACATAAAAGAATGGAAGGTGGTAAATATTGGTTTAGATGAAAATTTTATACAAAGTACTTCTTCGCCTTATTTCTGGTTTTGGAAAGCCGATATACAAAAGTACATTAAGCCAAGGCAAGCATTTGAACATAAAGGTTTATTAGGACACGCTTTAATGGTTGCTGGCGCCGATGAAACAATAGGCGCTGCTTTGTTATGTACAGAAGCTTGCCACAGAAGTGGTGCTGGTTTAACAACTGCTTTAATTCCGGAAATGGGCTTAAGAGCATTAAACGCGAGAGTACCAGAGGCTATGTATTTTTCAAGAAATAATTTAGATAAAATTGATTGGCTAAAATATGAAGTAATTGGTATTGGGCCAGGTTTGGGTGTTTCAGAAGAATCTTCTAAATTATTAAATGAAGTATTAGCTAATTTTAAAAAACCTATTGTAATTGATGCAGATGCCATCAATTTATTAGCTCAAAATCATCAATTGATGAAATTGATTCCTCAAAAATCTGTTCTTACACCCCACATGAAAGAATTTGACCGTTTATTTGGTACACACGATAGTTGGTGGGAACGCATAGAAACTGCTTTAAAAAAATCAGTAGAACTTAAAGTTTATATCGTTTTAAAAAACAGATATACCATGATTTTTACACCAGAAGGAATTTGTTATTTTAATTCTTCAGGTTCGCCAGCAATGGCTAGTGGAGGAATGGGCGATGTTTTAACAGGAATGATTACAAGTATGATTGCCCAAGGTTACGCGGTAGAAAAAGCGGTTCAATTAGCAGTTTTTAGTCATGGTTACGCTGGTGAACAGTTAGCGCATAAAATGTATGTAGTGCCAGCCTCAAACTTAATTAAACAAATTCCTTACATATTAAGGGAGTTAATGGTTAAATAAAGTTGAACGAATGTTTATATAGTTTACAATAAACTATATATCTTCTTTATTTTAAATAGATTATATGCTTTGGCTGATGTTTTGTAATAAGTTAACTCAATTTAAACTTAAGTTTTAACATCATGGAAAGAGCAGAATTAGAATCAATAATGAAAAACATTAACCATCAACAACATTCTTCTATTTTAGGTGGTATGCAGGCTGAATATGAAGAATTAGAGCTTTTAGGTTATATAAAAATTAATTGGGAAGAGACCGATAAATTAACAGCTGTAATAACCGATAAAGGCAGAGCTTTTGTTGCTTCATTGTAGAAAGTGTTTGCTAGCTTTATTCTTAAATATGTAATTATATGCTGCTGTAAAATTGAACAGAATGTAAGATGAGACGGCGTATTATTACCTTCGTTTCCAACGAGCGTAAGTGTGATAGTTGGTGTGTTTATTACGTTTCTTTTGGTGAATCCTTTTCACGCGTCGTTTTAGAATGCTCGGACACTCGGGTTTAATTTTACTTTAATCATTCTTACAGGAAGCTTTTCGCAAATTGGTTTAGGCTGATTAGAAATCCTTTTTATTTTGATTTCTAAATGAGCAATGCTAACATTTCGTAAAGGATGAATTTTTAATGAATTTCATCACCAAGTTTCGGAAGTAATCCTAATTTCTCATCCTTAGGAAACTAAGATTGGATTTCTATGGAGTTTCTAAAAATAATTATACTAAAATAATATCATTTTTATTTCACAAAAATGGAAATAATACTATTTGTTTCACTTTTAATGAAATTTATATAATGATTTCATTATTTTTGACATAACATTTATAAGCATATCATTAATGAAAGATTACATCATCATCATGGCAGATATTGTTGATAGCCGAAAAGCCAATCAAAAACAATTGATGAGCTCATTTAAAAAGGTGATTGACGAGGTTAATATAGACGAGAAGGATTTATTATTATCTCCCTTAACAATTACGTTAGGAGACGAGTTTCAAGGCATTGCCAATAATGTTGGTTCGGCAGTAAAGCTGTTGTTTACTCTACAAGAAAAAATTATTAAAAACAAAACTAGGTTTAGCTTAAGATATGTAATACTCGAAGGCAGAATAGACACTCCAATAAACCATGAAATTGCCCATGGAATGCTGGGTGAAGGCTTAACAAGTGCGAGAGAAATTTTAGAAACAAACAAAAACAACAGCGACAATTATTATTTTAACCTTAAAAATAAAGAGCAAACAGAAGCTTTGTTAAGTGCTTTGTTAATTTATCAAAGTATAGTGGAAGGCTGGAATTTAAGTAGGGATGAAGAATTGATTATAGAATTTTTAGAATTGGATGATTATAAAAAAGTAGCTGAGAAATTAGGTAAAACAAGGTCTCAGATTTGGAAACGCAGAAAAAGTTTGCAAATAGAGGAATACCTTTCTGTAAAAAAAGTAATTAATTATATTGCAAAATAATTATTTACTATGAAAATCGTTTTAATCATCATCTTCATTATGCTGATCAGTGAAATTGTGCTGGCATTTTTGTTTTCGCTTGTAGCACAGTTTCTTTATAAAAAATCGCAGATAGATTTAAAATCGATTGTTAAAGGTTTAACTGAAAGACTGTTTTTAACAATTTTTATGTTCAATAATCTACCACATGCCATTACTTTTTTTAGTGCTTTAAAATTAGCTACAAGGTTAAAACATGAAGAAAGCAATAAAGGAGATACTGAGAAATTTAACAGCTATTATTTGATTGGGAATTTAATCTCGGTTACTGTAGCACTATTTTACGTTTGGATTTGGAACCATGCTGGCGATATTGATAGCGGCTTGTTGAGATTTTTCGGGAATTAGTATTCCAAAATTTGTTAAAAGTCCCAAGAGTAACGCTACTTATTACAACCTTTCGCTTGTTTGTGACTAGTGCTTAAAATGGAATTTCGATTTATCGAAATTATAAAGAGTTTAAAACTCTTTTGTATTATTGAATCCGATTCACGCTTCGCTTAAGAAATCGACAGTTGGGTTTCTAACTTTTTAGAATAACTAAATCTTCAATTCTTTCGAAGTGTTTAATATTTAAGGTGGCAATCTTTAAATTGTTTGTGATTGCAGTTGCCGCTATAAATAAATCGGCTATATCAATTTGACAATGTTTTCTTTTTAATTCGGTATTTATAACTACAGCTGCTTTTGCAACATTAGCAGTTAAAGGTAATACTTCAATCTTTTCTAGAAATTCATTCCAAAAATCATTTTGTAATGAATTAGCTCCAACATAAATCTCGTAAACTGTAATTGCGGAAATTTTAAAAATAAAACCTTGTTTAACTAAGCTCAATAATGTTGAATTTGCTTTATCGGTTTTTATGAAGAAATCAATAAGAATAGATGTATCGACTAATATTAGCTTCTCCATTGATTAATTTCAATCCTTGCATCAGAAACCTTATTTAATTCTTCTTGAGAAAAAGTAGGGGCACTTAAAAGAAAATTTTCAAGATCAGAACTTTTAGAAACAGTTTTTTTTCCTTGTTCAACTTCGCTTCTCAGCTTCTCCCATTTTTGTTTTGGGAGTTGTTTAACAATTTGAACTAATTGTTTAAAATCGATGTCTAAATGAAGTTCCATAATCAAATTTAATGTTTTATTTCAATTTTTGTGATGAATAGAGCGGGAATTTTATTCCGTTGAATTTAGAAGAACCGTTTTGAATAGGAATTTTTATTTTTCAAAGTTCGTTTTTACTTAGTCATTGCTGATGATGATAAAAAAAATCTCAATATAAGGTTAGACAGATTGCAAATGCTTTTTTCAAAGCTATTTCAAGGATTAATATTTCATTTTCCGGACAGAGTCCTGATTTTCATGTTTAGATTTCAGTGACCGCTGAAAAAGCGAACACTGAAACCAGAGTGGGTCGACTAAATAATTGCAAATTCTTCTTTGAAAAGATAAGTTTTTCTGAAATCTGAATTTGCCATTCTTTCAGCTTCGTCTCTAGTCCATAAGGATGCCGACATATAGGATTTAAGTTCTACTCCAGTAACTATATGATCAATAACATTTTGAATTGTTAAATAGCATTTTTCTATATTTAAACAAACCTGTTCTTCAGTAAATCGTATTACTGGCCAATTGCTTTTTGTAAAATAATTATTTCTTTCTGAATCAATAATATTATCGATCCAGTGTGTTGGTTCTTTTGATTTATATACGTAAGGTTCATCGATCTCTATGTCAATAATAACACCTTTTGCTTCTATTACAATATCTGGGAAGTAATCGCAATAAATGTGAGGATAACAATAGTCTAAGATATTGAGACTTCTATCTTTTAAATACTTTTTCAGGCGTTCCTCGGTATAACCTTTTGTTGGTAAAATTTTGTCTCTGTTTATCAAATATTCGGATTTGATTATTGAAGAAAATATATCGTTAAAATATAATTCTTTCTCGTTTGAGAACCGGATTTTAAGGTTTTTAACCTCAGTCTCATGATTTTTATATTCCTGATTATATGTATTTAATTTACCACTAAAAATTGCAAAATCGTAGTCATAACGTTGTTTTTCAGTGAAGTAAGAGTTCTCCTTATTGGCAGAAATGGATTTCGTTTCATCTTTAATTTCAAATAGATTATAAATTAAAATAGCCGTAAAGAGTAATATTATAAAAACATTGTCCTGTGAAAATCTCAGAAAAAAGTTATAAAGTAGGATAGGAATTAAAATTAAATAGAAGTAAGATCATAACTGTCCGAACAAATAATATACAAAAAAGGCCTGTATAATTCTAATTTTGAGTTGCGAAAC
>NZ_JBHULV010000039.1:0-536 GCF_042684645.1 Pedobacter alpinus | reverse complement strand
ACACCTCAGGAGTTTGGAGAGCTATTAATTCAATCCAAAACAGCAACATACATATTGGCTTTTATAAATCTAATTAATGCTCCTCAAAAAACAATAATCTGACAATAAAAAACCTCTAGTAAACTATTGCAATTCCACTTTAAAGGATATCCAGATTTACAGAAAGCCTATGAAATTTCCCAGGAGTTGTAGGCAATACTTAGCCATTCAAAAGACAAGCGGATAGCCTTCAAAAAATTAGCAATATGGTATAATAAGATAGAAAAACTAGGTTATAAATCCTTCAATACCATAGCTAGAACCATTCAGAACAATTATGAAACCATATTGAACTACTTTGATAACAGAAGCATAAATGCATCTGCAGAATCTTTCAATGCCAAGATAAAAGCTTTCCGGTCGCAGTTCAGAGGGGTGAGAAATGTGAAGTTCTTCCTTTTTAAACTATCTAAAATATATGCCTAATCCCTCTCCCCAACTTTTACGCTTGATCCATTTTGACCCTCAATCAAGTCTCTTTGAGGGGAATTTAGGGT
>NZ_JBHULV010000038.1:0-103196 GCF_042684645.1 Pedobacter alpinus | reverse complement strand
ATAACTGTAAATCAATTAGTTAATAATTCCGTTTTACGAAATCGGAAATTGTTCGGACAGATATGAGCTGATAAAAGAAACTAATTTGAAAATTATATTCTAATGCTTTTATTTGTTAAAATCCTCGGTTTCATTAACAATTTGATGGATAATACTGTCCATTTCATTAGAAGATATTTTTAATTGCTCTATCCAAAAAAGTAAGTCTTTATTTTCACCATCAGAAATTTCAATCATATTAATTATCCCCAATATTCTTGCTAAAGGTGCTCTTACACTATGCGATTGTTTCCAAGCTATATTTTTAAGTTTTTCATTTTGACTTTCAATCTGGTTAACATAACTACTTCTGCTTATTGCAAATTCAATACTTTTACTTAATAATGCTGGATTAACTTCATCTTTTATAAGAAAATCATAAACTCCTAACTCTAAGCTTTTATTAGCAAGTGGCAAATCAACATATCCTGTTAGAATGATTATTGGGATGGAGCTTTGAATAACCATGTTTTCAACTAACTCGATGCCTTTAATATCCATTAGGTTTAAATCAAGTAATATGGCGTCCCATTTAAAATCCTTCCAAAATATATCCTTAGAAAATGACTCGTAAGATTTATAACGTTGAATTTTTACATTTGTAAATATTTCAATTAAATTATCTTCTATCAAAATATAATCGCCCTCATTATCTTCAAGAACAATAATGGATAATGAATCTTTTTTTATTGTTTTGGTCATACTTTGCTAGCTAGTGTAGATAATTGCAACCAAAATTCTTCAATTTTCAATATCGCTTTTAAAAACTCATCTAAATTAATTGGTTTTTTAACATAGCTGTTACTATGATTTTCATATGCTATATCAATATCCTTTTGATTGGAAGAGGTAGTGAGCATAATTACAGGGATCTTTTTAAGTTCCGGGTCTGTTTTAATTTTTTGTAATACTTCATGGCCGTTAAATATAGGTAAGTTTATATCTAAAAGGATTAGATCGGGGTAAGCAGCATTTGCATAAACATCTCGTTTGTACAGAAAATCTAACGCTTCTTTTCCATTTCTAGCAACACTAATTTTTGTTTTCACTTTACATTCTTCAAATGCTTCTAATGTTAATATAATATCACCTTCATTGTCTTCAACTAGCAAAATGTGAGCAAGCTTCATGATTGAGTTTTTTAGTTTAACCTGTTAAGTATTGATAAATATATTGATGTTCTATTGTTTAATTTACATGCTATCCAAATTTTGTTTTTGTAAATTTATTTTTTTTGTTCGGATAAACCAATGTAGTTCTTTTGTTTATTTATATGAATTGTTCTGAAAATTAAAAAACATTTTCCAATTGTGCGCTATAAATTCTTATGTTATTACTTTAAAAAGTATAAACTACTCTTGGAAACTTCTTTTTTTACTGTTTCAGTAAAGAGAAATAAAAGGTAGATCCTTTGTTTACAACAGATTCTAACCAAATTTTACCCCCTAAAAATTCAATATGTCTTTTTGCAATAGAGAGCCCAACACCAGTTCCTGGATAAACATCTTTGTTGTGCAATCTTTGGAAAATGATAAAAATTTTAGAAAAAAACTGGGGGTCAATTCCAATTCCGTTATCTTCTACAGAAAATTCCCACTCTTTATCTTTTTCTAATACTTTTATTTCAATAACAGGTGGTTTTTCTATTACCGAGTATTTTATAGCATTATCTATTAAACAATGAAATATTTGTGTAATTGCAGTATGATAACTTAGTATCGTTGGTAAATTATGAGTTAATATAGTTGCTTTTTTTTCTGAAATCAGCTTTCTTCTTAATAATTTATAATCATTAATTATTTCATTTAAATTTATGTTTTCTTTAGAATCAATTGATTTATTTGATCTAGAATAATCTAATAAATCAAGAATTATTTGTTTCATTTTTTTTGCTCCATCAATTGCAAAGTCAATATATACATGTCCTTTATCATCAATTGTATTACCGTATTTTCGCTTTAATAAGTCCATAAAACTTGTTATCATTCGCAGTGGTTCTTGCAAATCATGCGAAGCAACAAATGCAAATTGTTCTAATTCTTCGTTAGATTTTTCTAATTCTATCGCGTGTTTTTGTAAGGAACTGTTAAGTTCACTTAATTGAATGTTTAATTCTTTTTGTTCGGTAATGTTTGTCATGGCGCCAACCATTCTTATAGCTTTACCCTCATTATTGCGTATTATAATGCCCCTGTCTATTACGTAAATTATTGGATTGTCTAAATGTAATATTCTATATTCTTGCTCCCAATGAAAGCATTTTTGATTAGATATAGCTGATTGAATACTTTCCTTAATTCTTATAATATCATCAGGATGAAAGCTATCTGTCCAAAAATCCTTTATTGATAATATTTTTTTTGCATTTGAACCAAAAAAACGTTCAATGGCTTGAGATCTATAATAAGTGTCATTAATAATGTCCCAATCCCAAATTAAATCGTTGGTTGCTTCTGTTGCTTTTTCAAAACGTTCGTTTGATTTTCGTAAATTTTCTTCTGCTCTTTTTCTTTCAGTTACATCTCTAAAGAAAATAGACAGTCCATCTACAGATGGATATATATGATTTTCGAACCATAAATCATAAGGTTTATAATGTTCTTCTACATGAATATATTGCTGAGTTTCCATAGCCTTTTCATAAGCAAGGTGAAACGGTTGGTTTAAACCCTCGGGAAATTCTGTCCAAATATGCTTGCCAATCATTTTTTCTGGGTCTCGATTGAAAATTTCTCCGGCTTTTTTATTCATGTAGGTATAACACCAATTTGAGTCAATCGATACAAAAGCTTCAGTAATACGTTCAAGAATGCTGATTTTTTCTTTAAACGCAGTGAGCAATTGTGACTCGGCTTTTTTACGGTCAGTTATATCTCTTATAAAAGCACAGAAGAAAACTTCTTCTCCTGCTTGTTTTATAGGAATTACGGTTAATTTTATCGGGAACTCCTCTCCATTTCGCTTAATTGCTTTTAATTCTAACAATACATTAAGTGCTTTACCTTCACCGGTTTTAAGGTAATGTTTAATGCCTTCAACATGGTATTTACGAAAGGGTAGAGGTATAATAAGTTCTGAAAGTAACGCTCCAATTACTTCCTCTTGTTTCCATCCAAAAATAACTTCTGCCTGAGGGTTCCAGAATGTAATATTCTCTTGGGTGTCTATGCAGATAATAGCATCCAAAGCACCACTCATAATTAGTCTTTGTTTTTCTTCACTATCCCGAATATCTTCTTCTGCTTTTTTACGCTCTGTTATATCAAGTATAGTTGCTACATATTTTGAATTATTATATTGTACAACCAATTGCAAATGAACTTCTACAGGATAAATTGTGCCGTCTTTGCGTTTATGATTAGTGAAAAATACAATTCTTTCTTTTTTACCACTCAACAAAGGATCAATTAAATTATTGAAAGATTCTATTGTATAATCAGGTTTTAAATCAAGGGGGGTTAATTTTAATATTTCTTCTTTGGAGTATCCTAAATTATTTAAAGCACTTTTATTTACATGATTAAAAAGGAGTGTTTTTTTATCAAATGTGTAAATTTCATTTATACTATTTTCTAAGGTATGTAGAGACCTGTTTCGGTCAATTTCAGCAGTTTTTAAGGCATTAATATCCTGAAAACTTCCATAAATTCGGTGGCAAATGCCATCTCTAATTTCAGAATTACCAATAATCTTAACCCAAATTTCTCGTTTGTTTTGGCTAATTATTATGGCTTCAATATCATATTGATTTCCATTGCTAATACAATCATCTAATTTTTCCTTTATTAATGATCGAAAATCTTCTCTGTAAAAATTAATGGAATCCTCAATTTGAGGCACAAAAGTTTTAGGGTCAGTTTCATGTAATTTGTGTACCTCATCTGACCAATAAAGTGTTCCAGCGATTACATCAACTTCCCAACTGCCAATTTTTGCTAATGCACCAACCTCACGATTTAATTCTCTAAGCTTTTTTTCTTCTGTGATATTTTTTCCTGTAGAGTATATAACACCCTCTACTATTGATGGTTGCGTAAACCAACTTATCCAAACTATTTCATTGTTTTTAGTAATATATCTTGTCTCAAATTCTAAAATATTGTTTCCACTTATTACGCTACTATGCTCGTTTGCAGCAACATTTTTATCATCAGGGTGAATAAACTCTTCATAAGAATGGTAAAGTAGCTCATGCTCTTCATAACCAAGTATTTCACACCCAGCTTTATTTATCTTTAAAAACCTACCTTGAAAATCGGATGTGCAAATAATGTCGGGTATGGCATCAAATATTATGTTGAGCTCATTCTCCAGTTTTTTTCTATTTAATTCAGAACCGATAAAACCTTGTAAATGAGTGAATATTTCGGTGTATTTTTTAATGTAGCTAACTTCTTGTTTAGTACCAATTTGTAACACTGCTATTATTTGGCTGTTAAATGTTAAAGGAATGCCTAAAATAGATTTTAAGCCAATTTTTAAAGCGGCTTCTTTCCTTGCAAAATTTTCAGATATGTCAATATCATTCCAAAGTAGTTGCTTATTTTTTGCCCAAACATTTCCTGCCAGTCCTTCTGCATAATTAAACTTGTTAAGTCCTTTGCTTAATTCGTAAAACAATTCATCATCAGGGTTTTGCAGATGATAGGAAAGCAATGTCATCGCATTCTTCTCTATATTAGTAACCCAGAGTTCTACCATGTCAAAATTCCCAAATAAGGCAATTGTTTTACAAAGCTCTTTTACGGCGTTCAAATAATCGTTTTCAAGATTAAATTTTGTACTTATTTGTGAAAGCAATTCTTTTTCGATTTCTTTATTTTTTTGAACGGTAACATCTCGTTCTATAGCTATCCAATGGGTAAACCAACCTTTATCGTTTGCTACAGGGGTAACTGTAAAATTCACCCAAAATTCTTCTCCGTTTTTTTTGTAGTTAATGGTGGTTATTTCATAAGGTTGCCAATTTCTGATGGCCTTTCCTAGCTTCGCTAACTCATCTTTATCAGAGTTAGGTCCTTGTAAAATTTTAGGAGTTTTACCAATAACTTCATCAGCTGTATAACCGGTCATTTTGGTAAATACTTCGTTAACATAAATTATTTTAGGTCCCGATTCGTCAAATGGTTCTGCTTCTGTAATTAAAACAGCATCATTTGTATGTGTTACAACACTCTCTAATAATTTTAAATTTTGTTCTTCTTTCTTACGTTTTGTAATATCTCTTGATACTGAAATTATTTGTTCAATTTTTTCTCCAAGTTTTCCAACTGGAGATACCAAAACGTCCCACCATTTAGGAGTACCCTTTGCTGTGGGGCAATAAGCTGTAAATTCAACTATTTCGCCTTTTATAGCCTTCTCAATACTCTTTCTTATTAATTCTTCGTTTTCCTTTCCCCAAAGTGACCACCAGTTTTGATGTTTAACAGTATTAAAATCATCAATTTCCATTTGGCAAAGGCCATTATTGTTGATGTATTGAATTTTACCATCAATATCTATTACTTTAAAACAATCGGGACTACTTTCTAATACAGTTCTATTAAAAAGTTCGCTTATTTCAATTTGTTTTTGAGCATTTATAGTGTCTGTAATATCTCTTGAATTTGCTACTAACCCGTTAATTACAGGATTGTTAAGCATGTTAGTTAATACAGACTCTATCCAGCGCCATTCATTTTTATTGTTTAATAGGCGAAAAGGAGGAACGATGATTTTTTTTTCAGTTTCAATATTTTCTAAACAAGCTAAACAGCGTTCTGCATCTTCTGGGTGTATGAAATCAAATATGTTTTTTCCTTGAAATTCTTCAGGCGTAATTCCAAGAATAGCTGTGGTTGTTGGGCTAGTATAAATATATTTTCCTTCGGCGTTGATAATGCTAATCATATCAGAACCTTCTTGAACCAATGCTTTAAAGCGTTGCTCGCTTAAACGAATATGGGCTTCTTTTTCTAACTTTTCTTTACCATCTCGGGCAACACAATACATTAATTTAGCCTTATCATCCCATCTGGCCGACCATATATTATAAGCTACTCCACCATCCTTTTTCTTATATCTGTTTTCAAAATTAGTGAAATTTTGGCCGCTCAATATTGCCTCAGCTACTACAATGGTTTTAGCTATATCTTGTTCAAATATTAAATTTTGGTAAGCTTCACCCACTAATTCTTCGGGTGTATAACCCCAATGCACCTTGGCAGATCCACTTACAAAAACAAATTTACCTTGCTCACTTATCGTACAAAAAACATCTAAAGAAGCATCCATCATTTGGTTGGCCTCTGATCTTTGTTTCACTATTTTAGTGATGTTTTTCCATTGGCAAGAAACAGCATATACTTTATTATCATTATCAAATAAAGGTTCAAATGTGTTTTGACCGTATTGAATTTCATTATTTTGCGGATGATAAAAATGTTCTTCTATTTCAAAATATTCTCCTTTGAAGGCTCTATCATAAAAAGATTTCCATTTTTGACTGTATCCTTCACCAAATCCCTCAACAAAAACAATTTCATTTAGCTTTTTATATGCTCCTGTACTTTGTAACATTAGGGTTTGATAGCTCTTATTAGCATAAACTAATAAGTAGTTAATATCAACTACCCAAAAAAGGTCTCTACTTTGATCAAAAATGGTATCACCTAAATTTGTCATATTCATTTAATGCAGAAACTAAATTGTTATTGAAACCGTTGTTGTTCTAGAATTTATTTAACTAATAATATTGGTCATATTTTCTCAACTTAATTTAAATATAATAAAATAATACTTTTTACGCTATACAATCTTTAATTTGTTTCGATGTTAATTTAATGTTAAATTAAGCCACTTTGAAACCTAGTTTTAAGAATATGATAATAAGCAGATTTGATAGCTAGGCTTATTTTTGTAAAATGCGAATACCAGATTTAGAGAACTCAATTTATAAAAACGATTTGACTGAATTAATTAAAAAAGTAAAAACACTTCATAAAGATTTAGGTGGTTATATAGAGCATTTCTATTATAATGACCAAATTATTATTGTTAAACTTACTAACGGAATTATCAAAATAAATGAAACTGTTTTAGAAAAACACCAAACGGATGTTGAGTCTGTTTCTGATGAAGAGCTCAAAAAAATTGGAAGTACTTTTATAAAAACCTTGCTTTAAATTAAATAACTATTTTTTCACAGTCCTTCAAAAAAGAATCATTGGCATCTGCACCAATGCCTATTTCGTCACTCACAAAAAGTTCAAAACCTTTATAAGTTAAGCCTCCAATAACGGGGTCAACCAAATGGCCTAATAAACAAGTGTCTAAATCAAAGAATTTAATTTTATCACAAGCTAAAGCAAAGTGTAAGTTTGCGCTTAATGCAATTCGGCTTTCTAACATGCTACCAATCATGCAAGGGATATTGTGCATAATTGCCTCATTGTAAATTTTTAAACCTTCATTTATCCCACCAGATTTCGCAAATTTAATGTTGATATAATCACAAGCATTGTTTTTAATCAGTTTTCTTGCATCGTGATGGTTAAAACAGCTTTCATCGGCAGTTATTTTTATAGGCGATAGCTTAAGCAATTCGGGTAAAAAATCATCATACCAAGTACGCATGGGTTGCTCGCAAAATTCTATGTCAAATTTTTCTAATGCTGTTAAAGCATAAACAGCTTCTTCAAAACTCCAGCCTTGGTTGGCATCTAATCTAATTTTAATGGTATTTCTAACGGCTGCTCTAATTTGTTTAACGCGTTCAATATCTGCATCAACACCTTTGCCTAATTTTATTTTTATAATAGTACAACCGTTTTTTACATGCTCTAAAGCTTTTGCGGCCATTGCTTCTGGCGTATCAATTCCTAAAGTCATGTCTGTAATTACTTCTCTTTTTTCGCCACCTAAAAATTGATATAAAGGTAAGCCCGCATCTTTAGCAGCAATATCATATAAAGCCATATCAAATGCACTTTTGCATGTGGCATTAAATGAACCTGAATATGCAGTTAATTCCGCCATGCGCTCATCAATTGCTAAAGGATTTTTTCCTTTCCAAATTTTAGCAAAATCTTGAGCAATTTTAATCATGGTTTCTTGTGTTTCGCCAACAATCATCGGAAAAGCAGAACCTTCGCCAACTCCATAAATACCAGCATCGGTATAAATCCTGATAAAAATATTTTGTGCAAAGTGCATAGTGCCTGTTGCTATAGTAAACGGCTCCATTGGGATGCTAAACCTATAAATTTCTGTATGGGTAATTATCATTTTTTAAAATTACTATTTAATGAGCAAATTAAAAGATAGAAATAACACCTTTGTAAAAAATCAAAATTATGCCAAATCAACTCATTAATGCCACCTCTCCATATTTGTTGCAACACGCCAATAATCCGGTTAATTGGTACCCGTGGGGTAAAGAAGCATTAGATAAAGCTAAAAAAGAAAATAAATTGATATTGGTAAGTATTGGTTATTCTGCCTGCCATTGGTGCCATGTAATGGAGCATGAAAGTTTTGAAAATGAAGAAGTTGCAAAACTAATGAACCAGTTTTTTGTGTGTGTTAAAATTGATAGAGAAGAGCGCCCAGACATTGACCAAATATACATGACCGCCGTACAATTGATGACCGGCAGGGGAGGTTGGCCTTTAAATTGTTTTTGTTTGCCAGACCAAAGACCAATTTATGGAGGAACATATTTCCCAAAACAAGATTGGATGAATTTGTTAACCAACTTGGCACATTTTTATGAAACTAAGCCTGAGGAAGCAGAAGTTTACGCAGTAAAACTTACGGAAGGTATTCAGCAGCCTGAAAAAATTACTTTTGTTGGTGAGCATAAAGATTTTACTTACGAAGATTTAACAGAAATTTTAGAGCCTTGGAAAATGCTTTTTGATTTTACGGAAGGCGGACATAATAGAGCCCCAAAATTCCCGATGCCTAACAATTGGAATTTTTTAATGGAAGCTGCTCATTTATTAAAAGATGAAGCCGCACATGTAATTGCTCGTTTAACATTTGATAAAATGGCTGCTGGTGGTATTTATGATCATTTAAGAGGTGGTTTTGCCCGCTATTCTGTTGATGGTAAATGGCATATTCCGCATTTTGAAAAAATGCTTTATGATAATGGGCAGTTAATGAGTTTATATGCCAATGCTTATAAATGGTGCAAAGAAGACCGTTATAAAGAAGTTGTTTATGAAACATTGGGTTGGTTAAAAGCAGAAATGACATCGCCAGAAGGAGGTTTTTACGCTGCTTTAGATGCTGATAGTGAAGGCGTGGAAGGTAAATTTTATACTTGGGATAAAAAGGAAATTGATATCATTTTAGGTGATGAAGCTTTGCTATTTAATACTTTTTATGAAGTTACCGAAGATGGCAATTGGGAAGAAGAGCATATTAATAATTTATGGGTGAGGAAAGAAAAAGAAGATGTTGCCGAAGGTTTTGATATTTCTGTGGATGAGTTGGATTTAAAACTAAAGGCGGCTAAAGAAAAATTGTTGCTGGTAAGAAACAAACGAATTCGTCCTGGTTTGGATGATAAAATACTAACATCTTGGAATGCTTTAATGATAAGCGGTTTATGTGATGCTTATCAAGCTTTTGGTGATGAGCAATTTCTAGATTTAGCATTACAAAACACTCATTTTATTCAGAAAAATTTATTGCAGCAAGACGGTAGTTTATTCAGAAATTATAAAAATGGTACTGCTAATATCAACGGATTTTTAGATGATTATGCCTTATTTATTGAAGCTTTAATAGCTGTTTATCAGGTAACATTTGATGAAAAATACTTGTTGAATGCCAGAGAATTAACAGATTATGTATTAGATCATTTTAGAGATGATGAAACAGGTTTGTTTTTCTACACATCTAATCAAGACGAAGCTTTAATAGCCCGTAAACATGAAATTATGGATAATGTAATTCCAGCTTCCAACTCGGTAATGGCATCAAACCTTAAAAAGTTGGCTTTGTTTTACGATCAAGAAAGATATCATAAAATATACCTTCATTTATTAAAATCAATAGCGCCACAAATCAAAAGTTATGGTTCTGGTTATTCTAACTGGGCATCTTTATTGTTGCAAGAAGTATGCGGAAGCTTTGAAATTGCCATTACTGGTGATGATTTTACAGAAAAACGTAAAGATTTAGAAAAACTTTATATTCCTAACAAGATTATTTTGGGAGGTAAGAAAGGAAATTTACCTTTGCTGGCAGATAAGTTTGTTGGCGATACCAGAATTTTTGTTTGTAAAGATAAAAGCTGTAGGCTGCCGGTGGGCGATGTAAGTGAAGCAATTAAACAAATTTTTGAATAGAAACGAAAATCGTTTCGTAATTACCAACGCATGAAAATTGATATTAACCACGTAGTAAGTTTAACTTACGATTTGTATGTCACCGAAGAAGGTGAAAAAAAACATGTTGAAAGCGCAACAACAGAACAACCATTAGTATTTCTTTACGGAGTAGGAATGATGTTGCCAAAATTTGAAGAACATTTAACTGGTTTAACTGTTGGAGATAATTATTCTTTCTCTTTATCAGCAGCAGATGGTTATGGAGAATATGACGAAAAAGCAGTAGCTCCGCTTCCAAAAGATATGTTTGGCGACCAACCTTTACCAGAAATCGGTTCTGTATTGCCTTTACAAGACAATAACGGCGGACAGTTTCAAGGTAGAGTTGTATCTATTGCAGAAGATGCTGTTTTAGTTGACTTAAACCACCCAATGGCTGGTCATGAGTTACATTTTAATGGAACTATTCAAGAAGTAAGACCTGCAACTCAAGAAGAGTTAGACCATGGGCATGTGCATGGTGAAGGTGGACACCAACACTAAGTCATTATTTATACATTAATAGAAAGCCCGAGGAATTTATTCTTTAGGCTTTTTATTTTTATAGTGAATTAGCAGATATTTCCCTTATAAGTTACGCTCTATGTGGCTGCTTTTGATTCACTATAGTTGGGAAATCAAACTTTTATAAAACTATTTTTAAAATAAAAGATTCGAAGTTTTGCAAATGTCATATTGAAACTTTTATCATTTTTCCTGGAAAATGATTTTATAAATTTATAGCTTCAAACCCAATTTCATGAATCATATTTTAGATAATCCCATATATCAAGCTTTAGCAAACAACCATATTAATTTTTCTGATGGAAATGAAAAGGTGAGGTTTTATAACCGAGATATTGCAAGTTTTGCTGGAATGGTTAATTATGATTTAGAAAGTTTTGAAACACTTTACAATTTAAGTAAGGATGATGATTTGTTTATCCTATTTAATCCTCAACAATTAATTATTCCTAAAAAATGGAATTTAATTAAACAGATTGCGCTTTTTCAATTTGTTTATGAGCATAATTTTGTTCCAGAAGGTAATGAGGATTTTACTTATCATGATCTAGATGACTCGAACATTGAGGAAATGATTGCTTTAGTTAAATTAACAGAGCCAGGGCCGTTTTTTGAAAGAACCATTGATTTAAGCAATTATACAGGTGTTTTTGAAAATGGCAAATTAGTAGCCATGGCTGGGCATCGTTTTAATCCAGATCATTATATTGAAATTTCTGCAGTTTGTACACATCCTGATTATTTAGGTAGAGGATATGCTTACGCTTTAATTAGAGAGCAAATAAAACGGATTTTAGCAAAAGCACAAACCCCTTTTTTACATGTTGTGGTTAACAACGTAGGAGCTATCAAATTATACCAAAAACTTGGATTTAAAATAAGAAAGACAATGGTTGCTTATGTTATTAATAAAGAGGTGCAAGTGTAATAAAACTTTAGCGAAAACAATGGATTTACGTTTTGCAGTTTAAAATTTATAAGTGAATATATCCTTTTTTAAGACCATATATAACCAAAGCTGTTCTAGATTTCACCTGAAATTTATCAAATAAGGCCTCGCGATAATTATTAATAGTAAACGGGCTTAAATTCATTTGACTGGCAATTTCTTTGTAAGTTAAATCGCTGGCACAAAGATTTAAAAACTGAAGTTCATTGGCATTCAATTTTTCATTTTTAGGTGTAGTAGGTTGGTTTTGTAAGCTTTGTAAAAGTTTTATAGAAACAAGCTCGTTAAAGTAAAAATGGTTTACGTTAATTTCATTAATTGCATGAAAAAGTTCTGTGGCTTTTGTATGTTTAATTAAATAACCTCCGGCACCACTTCTCAACATGCCAAGAATTGCTTTTTCATCGTCAAACATACTTAATGCTATTATTTTTACTTCAGGATAGTTTGCTTTAATCCATTTAGAACTTTCGTAACCATCCATCTTTGGCATTGTAATATCCATTAAAATTACATCTGGAGCACCATTTTTAGTAATTTCGTTAATCATATCCAAACCATTCTCAGCTTCAAATAATATATTTAATGTTTCAGATTCTTTAAGCAGTTTAACCATACCTTGCCTAAAAAGGGTATGATCATCAACAATAGCAATATTTATTATTTGGGCTTCCATTATGAATGATTTGGGATTGTGATGTTTATTTTTGTACCTTTTTCTATTTCAGATTGGATAGAAAGAGTACCTTTAATTAATTCGACCCGCCTTTTCATATTGTTTAAGCCTATTCCTTTTAGCTCTTTTTGATTATCCATTTTAAACCCAACGCCATTGTCTTCTATTATTAACGTTAAAAATTCATCGGTTTGGATAAGTACAACTTTTATTTTAGTAGCAAATGAATGTTGTAAAATATTATTGATAGACTCTTGAAAAAGGCGAAATAAAATAAGCTGATTTTTAGTATTATCATTTGTATCTCCAGAATTTTCCGAAACATATTCTAACTCAAATTTTTCTGATTTCTTTAACCATTCAATTTCAAAATAAATGGCTTCTGATATTCCCTTGCTTAAAATATCTTCGCTATGCAAAAGTTTAGATAATGCTTTAACTTCGTTTAGAGACCTTACATTAATTTCTTCTAAATAACTCACCTTCTCCATTGCTTTGTCATCACCACTTAAATTTAGAGTGCTTAAAGTTACTGCTGTTAAGCTTAATAACTGGCCAATATTATCATGCAAATCTTGCGCAACAGTTTTAAGCGTTTGCTCTTGCACTTCAATTTGAGTTTTTAAAAGCTCCGTTTCAAATTCCTTTTGCAAGTTCAATTTTTCTTGTAGGTGCCTCTTTTTTCTTTTATTATACGATAAGATGAATAAAATTACAAAAACAGGTGCAATTAGAAATATTAACGAGGTGAGGATGATGTATATAAAGATTTCCGGCGTAGATAGCGACATATAAAAGCGTAAGACCAAAGTAAATATAGAATGATATTTAAGATATTGAAAATTAGATAATTTACAGATATCCCATAAACTCTACTTGTTTGAACAGTCAAATAGTCAAACAATAAATTACAGCATGTGCTGCCAAAATAAAAAAACAAAGTGCCGCTTACCCACCAAAAAGGTGCGTAAACAGTTAACTGCTCAAATTTCTCGTCGGTTAGTTTTTTATAAAAGTAAATTAAAGCCGCAAAAACAAATACAATAGAAATTATGGTAGCGGTATTTGAAGCAAAGCGAGTAAAATTTTTAGTCAATAATTCATAAGATAAAATCATAAAAAACACTACTAACCAATTAATTAACCATTTTAATTGAAGGCCGTAAGGCTTAAATAATTGATAAAAGAAATAACTTATTGTAAAGCATTCTATGCTAATAAAAATATTATAAATCCAAACGTTAGATTGATGAAGAACCTTAGCATAATGAATACCCAGCATCTCTGTTAAAACAGTTAAAAATAGGTATATAATTAACATTCGCCAGGTTGAGTCTTTATCTCTAAATAGGCAAAACACAGCAATTAACAGGCAGCTTAATTCTGTAATGGTATTAATAGTAAAATACATTATTAATTTTCTTCAATTAATGTAGCTCCAATATCGTAACAATCACTGGGTGGTGGGCATATTTCGCCTCTATTTTCTGGTGCTGATCCTACACTCATAATCACTCCTTTTCTTTTTTTTCCAGCTTTTGTAGTTTCAGAATAATAATCTCTATGGTATTTTTTCAAACTATCTTTTGTAGATACCATAATTAAAGTATTGTATCCCCAATAATCTGTTGGTGGTATATGACCCATTTTAAACTGTTCTGGATAATTTTGGTCATAAGTTCCTAAATAAAATCTTATTCCATCTCCACCTTCTGCTTTAATCTGCTTAACTATGCTTTCCAGTCTTTCAATATCAAACCATACAGAGCGAGTATCTGGCGCTTTAGATATAATTGTTCCTGTAGAATCTTTAGAAATAGTTTCTACATATCCGGCGTTCTTTTCATAGTTTTTCACATACCTCTTTGCTAATTCGTAACTAAGTGTATCATCTGCGGTAGTTAGCAAATTATCCTCTTTGTTACCGTTTTGCTGGCAAGCATTTAATCCTATTATAATAATTATTAAGAATAAAATATTTTTTTCAAACTTCATGTGTTTATAGTTTTTTTTCGAAAATGTGAAATATTAATCGCTAATGCAAAAGCTAATATTTTTTTAGTTAAAACCAGAATAAAATTATTAAAGACAAAAATGTTTTATTGGTTAAATAATTATTAAAAAGTTCTTTTACAGTTTTACTAATATGGATTAAATTATAAACATAGTAGTAGGGTATTTTTGCCCTATAATTAAGTCCGTTTTACCCTACTTTTCACCTTAGCTCTTTTCTACTTTTATAAAAAATTAAAAATTAGAATATGAGCAAATTTCACAATAAGGTTTTCTTTTTTGCTACAAACCATATAAAGTACTTAGCCGATTTTAAAATCGCTCATTTTATAAATTCTAATCCTAAAGAGTCTTTTTTTTAACAAATACGTTGCAAAGCTTAGTTCAAAATTTACGCTAACTCAAAACTCGTTGACCCTACATATATGCCTATCTGTAAAACAAAATGAAGTAGTATTTTTTAACGGAGTTTATTGTTAAATCCCAAAGTTGATAATGAAATAAAAAGCTAATTAATTTTTAAAAGGAAAAGATAGTTAGTTGAAAATTAATTTCGATGATATGAATGGAAAAGTTAGTGTATGTTTTGATTTTAAAGGTGCCGGATTTGGAAGTATTATAATTTCTCCTTTTTATAGCGCCTTTTATTTACAAAATAAACCAGGGTGCAGGCAGTTTTCTCTTTCGCCAGGAAATTACGAATTAATAATTGATGGTGTTTTGTTTGAAAAAAGAGCTTCATTAATTATTCTTCAAGGTACGGAAATGCTTGGAGAATTAATTTTACCAACTGGAAGGTTTTCTAGATCAATTTCTTTAAATGTGAGTTAAACTATTTTATAGATTGGCTGATTTTTGTGTTTCTTTTTAATTAGTGTAGCCCAAAATTTTGTGTGGTTTTGGGCTTCTTTTTTTTCGTATTTTGTTTAAAATTTAATAAAAAAATGTTTTTTAGTCATGACTTTTGGAATCTCAATAAAAATTATTTTAACAAACACTTAAGGCTTTCTCTAAGATTTAGCGTATTAATTTTTTTAATATTAAAAGATATTTGAGTTTGTTTATCAATAATTGACTATATAATTATTGCTTTATCTTCTATAATGATAAAACATCCGCGATAGCAGAAAAATCAACCTTTTTATCATTTAACGCTAAACTTATCACATAAAAGAACAATGTCTCATTATTTTTAGTTAATGTTTTAGTGGTGTTAACTTTAACTTGCTATTCATAATTATTTAAACACTATCCTTTAAACTATCATTTGCCGTAATGGCATTTTCAGAAAGTTTGGTTAGATAATTTAGGGCGTTTTCAGTGTGTGTTTTTTTACGTCTTTATAAATAGGTTGTAGTTTTTAAAACGAACTTCAAAATTATGCCAATCATAAAAATAGCGTTCTGCAAATTTATCACTGATATATTTTGCCAAAATAGCTTTCGTGGTGGTGGCATTTTCCCTAAGTGATGCTTTAAATTTCTGATTTAAGATAACTAGCAATTTTATAAATATCTAGAACTTGTTTTGAGCAGATGTTTTGAGAAAAAACTAATAACGGCAACAAAATATTGTTGCTAAAAACGAATTAAAGTAACTTATAAAGAATGATTAATACATTAATTTTTGCTTTAAATTTTGTTCAATCTTTATCTCGCCTGAATTAATCACAGTATTATTAACAGGTTTCTGACCTTTTTCTCCCCATAAAATGGCAATTGTATCAATAGGGTTATTTTTAAAAGTATTGTTAGAAAAATCCACGTTTACAATACCTTGGTTTTGTATTAATATTTTACTTTTTTCTGCTTTACCGCAATTAGTAAAAGTGTTGTTTTTAAGTATTAAATTTCCTCCAATGGTAGATTCATCATAGCCACCCCTATAATAATCTAAAACTGTTGATTCAATATTGTCAAATTTTGAATTTGTGATGTACACAAACTCTGCATTATAATCTCCACCTGCATCAGTTTCCGTGTTTAATACAATTCCAGATGAGCAGTTTTTAATATTTGAATTATCAAATGAAATAGTATCAGCAAAAGAAGCTTTATAAACCATTAAAACTGTTTTAAAATCAGATATTTCAGTGTTTTTTACAAATAAATTGAATGCTTGAGACATGTTTTTCTCTAAACTTGCAAATGCGCACTGAGATTTATTTCCTTTTAGTACAATATTTTCCAAATATAAAACACCTTTTGGGTGCATATCAAAAGCAGCTTTATCCCCTTCAAACTGAAGCTCAGCTTTACGCTTTTTATCTTTAGAAATAATAGTGATGTTTTTATTGATAACTAAAGAGGCATCTAGTTTATAAACACCAGCCTTTAAAATTAATATATCTCCAGAATGAGCAATTTTTAACTTTTTAATTAGTTCATTATTATTTGTAACATGATGTGTTTTTGTAACATAAACCGGTGCTTCTTTAACAAACCAAATGGTGCCATAAAGTGTTTTATTAATTAATGTTGTGTTTGGTTTTACTGGTAAATTGATAGCACCTACACTATTTTGTGTTTTTCTTGATGTGCCAAAAAGATCTGTAGCTATTTTATCAAAATCAAAACCTTTATAAACATCGTCTTGGTTTTTAGTAGGAATATATAAATAATCAGCTGCTTTATTTATCTGGAAATCTGTAGTAACTAAACCAGTGTTTGCAATATCAGTTTTGTTAATAGCATTAGTAAAATTGTTTTTAAACAACACACCATCCACTTTATCGTAAGCCACTATTGGGTAATTATCTGGTGTTTGATTATAAATTAAATTGTTAGCCATAATCATGCGCTCAGGTCTTTCAGATCTAATTTCAGAAGGAGGGAGCACATCTTTTTTATCAATATTTACACCTACACTAAACTGAAATGGAGAAATACAATCTATAAAAGTATTGTTAGCAACCACCACATCGGTAACTTGCATATAGCGGTTTAATGGAGATTTTGGAATGCCATTCATTACAGCCAAAGCACTTCTAAATCCTTTTCCTTTAATGTTATAGAAATAGTTATTAGTAATCCAATGACCAGTATTGATAACTCTAATACCGCCCATAAATTCCGATTTTTCATTACCGATAAAAATATTACCATCAATGGTACAATAATTACCGTGGCGTAAAACCAATGAACCTTCACTTTCAAAGAAAATATTGTTTCTGAATTCGTTATAATTAGATTTATTTGATATAATTTCTACTTCACCATTACAACGATCAAAAAAGTTATTGGCTACACTGGTGTAAGATGGGGCCATAGAAGTTCCACTATCACCAATCTGAATCGTTTCACCATGCGGACCGCCTTTACGTGGGCGTGGCCCAAAATGATTATAAACAATTTTATGGTAGTTGTTAATATGTTCATTACCTTTTAAAAACACTCTCACTGTTGGCCCAAAATTAGATTTACCTATTAAATTACAGTGGTCTAGCTGGTTGTATCTGCCCCATAACTCAACCCAATGGTCACTTACTTCTCTGTTAGGTTGTGTAAAGTTCTCAATAACACAATTTGTAACCCTACTGTGGTTAGCAAATGTTTTACTGTCAATACCAAATTGTATTACAGTGGATGATGGTGTGTACCCATTTTTAAAATGTAAATCTTTTATTATTAAATATTCGCCACTTAATTTTAAGTCAGAAGCACCTTCAATGGTAACTTTACCCGCTGTTTCGCCCGTTAATGTAATCGGATTTTCTTTTGTTCCTTTTCCAATAAATTTAATGTTTACATCTTTCCAAATACCATTGGCCATAATAATTACATCACCAGCCTTAACCTTAGAAATAGCATTCTGTAATTCAAATGAGTTAGTAACCTTTTGTATATTAAACTGTGATTTGGATTGGAAAGAAAGTAGTAAAAGCGTTAAGGACAACAGAACGGTGTGTTTTTTCATGAGTTTTTAATTTGAATTGCTTGTATTTGTTTTAACCACAAAATAATTTCACTAACTAATTAAGTGTGTTTTTTAAATCAATTTTAACGATTAAATAACTAATTGGTTGACCAGTTTGGTTAACCAAATATATGAATTTAAAATATATACAAGAATCATTGCGAAATAAATGTCTTGAAAATCCTAAAGATTGATTTTAGCTTATCATTTTATAGCGTTATTAAGAAGCTATGGGTAAGGTGTAGTAAAAATGATAAGAAGCTAATTTAACACTCAGAAGGTAGAAATATGAATTAGTATTTTCTAAAACAATTAACATTTTTCTAAAACAAAAAGAGTTTTATTTTGTTGAAATTAAACTCTTCTAAAGTATAAAATTAGTTTATGTTTAACATAAAATGCATTGTTTTTTTTTATTTTATTAGTTTTTTGATTAGTTTTATAGAACAGTATTAGCAGTTATAAAAATATAGATTATGAAGAACATATTAAGAATTATCAAATTTACTTTTATTGTATTTTGGGTGTTGTCGTTTAACAATTTAAACGCACAATCCGTAGAAAAAGAATATACATCTTTAGAAGAAGCTTTAAAAAATCCAGAATTAGTTACTCGCTTAAATTTGAATGATCAAAACATAGAAAACTCTTATGCGTCATTATCGAAATTTAAGAACTTAAAATATCTAAGTTTAAGGCATACCAACTTAAAGGATGTACCGTTTGAAATCACAACATTAAAAAATTTAGAGGTGTTAGATTTGGGTGATAATGACATTTCATTACTTCCTAAAAACTTTAACAGCCTAAATAATTTAAAGGAGCTTTATTTAGATAAAGACAAAAATCTGAAACTAAAAGAAGATTTTGAAATTTTGAGTAGGATGAAAAGTTTACGTATTCTACACTTAGAAAACAACGGTTTTTTTAGTTTACCAGAGAATGTGAAAAAGTTGAATAACTTAGAGAGGATCTATTTAGGAGATAATAAATTTAAAGAAGTTCCTGTTCAATTTAAGGGTTTAAAAAACTTAAAATTTGTTGATTTACACCACAATCCGCTAATTATACCAGTTGATGTTATTAAAAGAACTCATGGAGGAATAATTTTTGAGTTTTAGATTTCTAATTAAATCATGGTTAAAATTTAATAGCTGCTCAGAATTAATTTAATTTGTCCAGTAGTCAGATTAATGTATTAGGAACATTTAAAAAAGGTTTTAACTAGGCGTAAAATAAAATATCAAGCTGTTTAATTTTTTTTTTAATATTAATAAATATATCAAATACTCCCTCTGGTTGGGTGAGGTGTAATTGAAGTTAAATCTTTTATTTTCACAGGCATTCCGATATCAATACTGATTCTAGCAGCTATTCCTATTAAGCAAGACATTACACCATCTCTACTACCAGCACCTTGTTTATAGGGATCTTCTCCTGGGTTAAAAAGCTGTTTTCTTAATCTTAAATCTCCTCCACCATGGCCAGCCTCTGTGTTATCAATTCTAATATATTCTGTTTTACCAAAGTTTTTTGTCAATTGTATTTCATCAAATTTTTCCATTTCCCACGGTTGTTTTTCGTGTATCCAAGCATCTAACTTTCCTTTAGTGCCATTAAAAGAAATTCTATAACCTTCATAAGGCGAATATGCAGTTAAAGAATAACTCACCTGTACATTATTTGCATACTTTATTTGAACGGCCATTTTATCAAAAATATCTATATCTTCTTTAAACACACAACCATCTCTTTGGTAACCATCATAAGCTTCATTATCTGCATATAGTTTCATTAATCTAGCATCTTTGGTCATGTCAAAATAAAATTTACATTCTCCTTTATGCGGACATGGACGGCAATTTGTTGATCTAAATGGTCCGTTTTTTCCGTACACTTCTAAAGATCCGTAAGCAAAAACCTCTTGAGGGTCAGAATTAAGCCACCAATTTAATAAATCAAAATGGTGAGTAGATTTATGAACCAAAAGAGAACCACTATTTTCTCTTTTTCTATGCCATCTTCTAAAATAGTCTGCCCCATGTGAAGTATCTAAATACCAATGAAAATCAACAGAGGTTACCTTACCAATTTCACCATCATGTAGTAATGAATATATTTTCTGACGATGTGGAGAATATCTATAATTAAAAGTAACATAAACTTTTTTACCATATTTAGCCTCCGCATCTATAATTTGTTGACATTTTTTTTCATCCGTAGTCATCGGTTTTTCTGTGATGATGTCTGCACCGTAATATAAACCTTTAACAATCATTTCATGATGATTACTGTCCATTGTAGTTACAATCAGAATATCGGGTTTAACCGCTTTCAACATTTGATCAATGTTTGTATAGGTTGGGCAGCTAAGTTTGAGCATTTTTTGTGCTGTTTTTACTCTACCTAAATTTTTATCGCACAGTCCTACAAACTCAACACTATCTGCATATTCTTTTAATACTTCTACACCCCACATTCCAGTGCCTCTATGGCCAGTACCCACCATAGCTATTTTCTTTTTTGGTGTTGATAAAGCAGCACCTAATAAGCTTTCAGGTATTAAAGAAGCGGCCACAGCAGCGCCTGTGTGGTGAATAAATGTTCTACGATGCATTTTAATTTAGTTTGGTACTTCTAAAATATGCATTATATCATTTAGCTTTAGCGATTTTGCTATAAAAAAATGTGCAATCGTTCCCGAGGTACTTTCTTTATATTTAATTGTAGAATTATTATTGAGAAAAACAGGAAGCAATAATTTTTTGAATTAGAGCGTTTTTATTGAAAATAAGCTATCAAAATAAGGAAGTTTATTTGGTGATTTATTTTTTAAATAGATTTCAAACATCACAAAAAAAGCCTCCAGAGTTTATCTAGAGGCTTTAAATTTCACAATCAAGCTTTCAGCATTTCACCTTAAGCCTTAAGCTTTTTTTTAAAAAACTATTTCTTTAAAGAATCAGCGTGGTTTTTCCTCACTACAGAATGTTTTTTGCCATAAGCGTAATAAATAATAACACCTAAAATCATCCAAATAGCAAGTCTAATCCAGCTTTCGCCCGGAAGGGAATACATTAAGTAAACACATACTAATATGCCCGCAATTGGAACAAACGGAACAAATGGAGTTTTGAAAGGACGGGGTAAATCTGGAGATAATTTTCTCATCACCATTACACCAATACAAACAAGCACAAAGGCAAATAAAGTCCCGATTGATACCATGTGACCTAAATCTGATACTGGAACAAATCCAGCAAATATGCTCACAAATCCCATAAAGAATAGGTTTGTTTTCCAAGGGGTATTAAATTTTTTATGGATTGAACTAAAGAATTTAGGTAATAATCCATCTTTAGACATGGTGTAAAACACTCTTGATTGTCCCATCAACATCACTAATATAACAGATGTGTAACCCGCTAAAATCGCTATAATTAAAGCATCTTGTAAAAAAGTATAACCAGTTACAGCAAATGCAGTTGCTGCTGGTTTAGCATCACCAGCAAAATCCTTATAATTTACTAACCCTGTCATCACATGTGCAAATAGAACGTATAGTACAGTACATACAACCAAAGATCCTAAAATACCAATAGGCATACCTTTTTGAGGGTTTTTTGCCTCTTGTGCCGCAGTAGAAACTGCGTCAAAACCTATAAAAGCGAAAAATACAACAGCAGCTCCGGTTGCTATACCTGTAAAACCAAATTGTTCGTATATACCTGTGTTTTCTGGAATGTACGGCGTATAATTATCAGGATTAATGTGCGACCAACCTAAGGTAATAAACATTAAAACCACAGCCACTTTAACAATTACCAAAACGTTGTTCATGGTAGCAGATTCTTTGGTTCCTCTCATTAAAACCAATGATAACATACAAACAATAAATATAGCGGGTAGGTTGATAAATCCGCCTTCAATAACAGTTCCGTCACCTAACTTTAAGGTTTCAAATGGCGAAACTATGAGTTGATGGGGTAAGTCGAGATTGTATTTGTGTAAAAATTCAAGTAAATACCTCGACCACGAAACTGAAACAGTAGCAGCACCTAAGGCATATTCGAGTACTAAATCCCATCCAATAATCCAAGCCATAAACTCGCCCATGGTAGCGTAAGAATAGGTATAAGCCGATCCCGCAACAGGAATCATGCTTGCAAACTCGGCATAACATAAACCTGCAAAAGCACAGGCAACAGCTGCCAAAACAAAAGATAGTGTAACCGCAGGTCCTGCGTTTTCGGCAGCTGCAATTCCGGTTAACGAAAATAAGCCAGCACCAATAATGGCTCCAATTCCTAATGCTACCAAGTTAAAGCTTGATAATGTTCTTTTAAGGCTACCTTCGCCTGTTTCGGCAGCCTCCCTTAATAATACGTCTAAGGGTTTTTTATAGTTCATAAAATATTTTTTGTTTTTAATTAGTTTGAAATAAAAATCTAAAGTAATGTTAAATGTGACATTTCAACAATATTTATTTTGCAATGAAATAATATTGTTACTGTTAAAAACAGGAGTTAAGAAAACATTTTATGTGAGATCAATACTTGTGAATAAATGATTTTATCAATACCTTAAGCCTCTTTAAACATTTAAAACATTGTATGAAATTAAAATTACTACAGTTATTTACTTTTTTAGGGCTTCTAACCGCTTCGTTTAGTAGCCATGCTACCGAAGGCATTGACGAAAAAATTAATAAATCTTTTGCACCTATAGCCAACTCTTGGGAAGCGTTTGTTTTTACATCTGTATCCATAACAAGTACGCAAACTGTTCCCATCGTATTAATAGTATTAATTGGTGGTGCAATGTTTTTCACTTTGTATTTCTCTTTTGTTAATATCCGCAGGTTTCCGATGGCTATTAAAGTAGTACAAGGCAAATATGATTTTGTTGAAGGAAATGATAATTTAAAATCTAGCAATACCGCAACACCCGTAGAAGAAGAAAAAAGGGATGGTGAGGTAAGTCATTTTCAAGCTTTAACTGCAGCAGTTTCTGGCACAGTAGGTTTAGGGAATATCGCAGGTGTAGCAGTCGCTATAGCTGTTGGTGGTCCCGGGGCAACTTTTTGGTTAATTGTAGCAGGCTTGCTTGGTATGTCTTCAAAATTTGTGGAGTGCACTTTAGGTGTTAAGTACCGAGATGTTGATAAAGACGGAACCATACATGGCGGGCCAATGTATTATTTATCAAAAGGATTGAAAGAGCTTAAAATGAGTTTTTTAGGTAAAATTTTAGCCGTAACATTCGCAGTTTTATGTGTTGGAGCATCTTTTGGAGGCGGAAATGCTTTTCAAGCTAACCAAGCTGTGGCACAATTAACTTCTACTTTTGGTTTAGAAGGTAGTTTTATCAAAACAATATTAGGGTTAATAATAGCTGCAATAGTAGCCATAGTAATTTTAGGAGGTATTAAAAGAATTGCAGTTTGGACAGAACGCATTGTACCATTTATGGCTGGTCTGTATATGCTTGCCTGTTTAATTATAATTGGTGCTCACTTTAGCTACATTGGCCAGGCTTTTTATTTAATATTTTCTGAAGCTTTTACGCCCACCGCTGGCTTAGGAGGCTTTTTAGGTGTGTTAATTACTGGTTTTAGAAGAGCTGCTTTTTCTAACGAAGCTGGAGTAGGTTCTGCATCTATTGCACACTCTGCTGTAAAAACACGTTACCCAGCAAGTGAAGGTGTGGTTTCATTATTAGAACCTTTTATTGATACAGTTGTAATTTGTACAATGACTGCATTAGTGATTATATTTTACAACCGAGATGGCTTATTTGATTATGGTATGACAGATGCCGCAGGTAATGTGGTTTTAAAAGCTACCGGACAATCAGTAGGAGGGGTTGATTTAACAACTTTAGCTTTTGATGCTGTTATTCCTCATTTTTCTTACGTTTTAACAGTTGCAATTGTGTTATTCGCTTTTAGTACAATGCTGTCTTGGTCTTACTATGGTTTACAAGCTTGGAAATATCTTTTTGGTAAATCAAAAATGATGGATACAGCTTATAAAATTATATTTTTATTATTTATCATCATTGGTGCTGCAGCAACTTTAGATTCTGTTGTTAAGTTCTCAGATGCTATGATTTTAGCTATGGTTTTTCCTAATATGATAGGTTTGGTGCTGTTATCTCCAAAAGTAAAAGAAGAAATGGCAAGGTATATTTTAGCAATTAAAGATAGATTCAAATAAATATTAGAATCAAACAGTAAGAAAAAACTTTCAAAATTTATTCGAGAGTTTTTTGTTTAAAGTAAGACAATATAGTTTCACATCGAGTTTATGGTTATTTCTAAATAGTTTTAATGTAAATATTTTGTGGTTTATATTTGTGATGAAACTTATAACACAAAAATTTCGTTCCAAATTTATATAAATCAAAAATTATTAAAACCTCTAAATTCACCTCAATTTTTACAAGAAAAAATGCGAATAATTAATTATAAAATAAAGTTTATTTATTTAATTGCTTTCTTAATACTTACGCCTATATATGGAATTGCTCAAAAAGTAGATTATAAACCCAACTGGCAAAATTTAGATTTAGCAAACGATTCTGTTTTTGGTATCAGTACAGAAAAAGCATACCAAGAGCTTTTAAAAAACAAAAAATCTACCACAGTTATTGTAGCCGTTATAGATGGTGGAGTTGATATACAACATGAAGATTTGAAAAGTGTTATTTACAAGAATCCTAAAGAAAAACTAAACGGTAAAGACGATGATAAAAATGGTTATGCGGACGATTTATATGGATGGAATTTTTTAGGTTCTGGTAATAAAAATATCGAGTTTGAAACTTTAGAATTGGTAAGGCAAATTAATAAATTGAACAGAAAATTTATTAATACCAATGTGGATAGTCTTTATGGAAAAGATAAGGAAGATTACAATTTGCTAATAACCATGGAAACCGATTTGAATAAAAAACTAAAAGAAGCAAATAGTAATTTAGCCGGTATTGGTGGTTTTAAATATGTTTTAGATAAAATGGAAAGCAAAATTGGAATTGATAATTTGAACTATGAAGGTTTTGAAGCTTTTAAACCAACAGAACAAGGCGAAGCACAAATTAAAAAGGTATTACTAAATGTTTTAAAAGATAACACTATTGATTACGCTAGTTTTAAGAAAGAACAAATAGATGATGCTTATAAGTATTATAATGAAAAAGTAAATTATCATTTAAATCTTAATTATAACCCGAGGTTAGCTATTGGCTTAAACGATGAAAATAAATTTTACGGAAATACTGATGTTACAGGTCCGGATGCTTCACATGGTAGCCATGTAGCTGGAATAATTGCTGCTAATAGAGATAACAATTTAGGTATAAAGGGTGTTGCCAATAACGTTAAAATTTTAACAGTACGAACAGTGCCTAACGGCGATGAAAGAGATACTGACGTTGCTTATTCTATTATTTACGCGGTAGATAATGGTGCTAAAATAATAAATATGAGTTTTGGTAAAGGCTATTCTGATAATAAAAAAATTGTTGATGATGCTGTTAAATATGCCCTATCTAAAGATGTTTTATTAATTCATGCGGCAGGTAATGAAAACGCAAACTTAGATGTAAGTAAAAATTACCCAAATAAATTTTACGCTGATAGTACTGGTTTTGCCGACGCTTGGATAGAAATTGGTGCATCTGGTGCTATTAAAGATGAAACATTAAAAGCAGATTTTTCTAATTACGGTAAAACTACAGTGGATGTTTTTGCACCAGGTGTTGCTATTAATTCAACAACTCCAAATTCAAATTACAAAGAAGAAAGCGGCACAAGTATGGCAGCGCCTGTAGTAAGTGGTTTAGCAACGTTAATACGTAGTTACTATCCAAAATTTACGGCATTACAAGTGAAACAAATTATTTTGGATTCGAGCATAAAAGTTAATCAGAAAATAAAATTAATGGTTAATAATAAGTCTGTTAAAATGATGTTTTCTGATTTAAGTGTAAGCGGTGGGATAGTTAATACTTTTGAAGCTCTAAAAATGGCAGAAAGTATGTCGAAAAGTTTGAGTGCGAATAATTAAGATATTAAATCGTTTTTTCATGAGCTTGCATCTACAAAAAGGTGCAAGCTTTTTTTATGGAATAATTAATTTTAACCGTTTTGGTAACCTTTGCGTAGTTTATCGAAATAGTTTAACATCAAATTCAATTATTTTAAGCAATTTGACTTTAATATAGCCAATATAAATTTTCAAAATATAAAATATGGATAATAAAAATCTATTTGATTTAACCGGTAAAGTTATTGTTGTAACCGGAGGAACGGGTGTTTTAGGTTCTTCATTTGTTAAAGCAATTTCAGCTGCTGGTGCAAGTGTAGCAATCTTAGGTAGAAATATAGATGTAGCTAATGAAAGAGCTGCCGAAATTAATAATAATGAGGGCAAAGCACTTGCTGTAATAGCCGATGTGTTAGATGAAGCATCTTTAATAGCAGCCAAAGAACAAATTTTAAAAGCTTTTGGTAAAATAGATGGTTTGGTAAACGGAGCAGGTGGTAATATGCCAGGCGCTGTTATTGAGCCTGGAGCTTCTGTTTTTGAATTAGATATGGATAGCTTAACCAAAGTGATGAATCTAAACTTATTTGGAACCATAAAGCCTACTCAAATATTTGGAGCAGAGATTGCAAAAACGGGCAGTGGAAGTATTGTAAATATTTCTTCAATGGCATCGCAAAGGGTAATTACAAAAGTTTTAGGCTATAGCATTGCAAAAAGTGCTATTGATGGTTATACAAAATGGTTTTCGGTAGAGCTTGCAAATAGATATGGCGATAAAATACGTATGAATGCCATTGCACCAGGGTTCTTTTTAACAGAACAAAACAGAAATTTATTAACAAACCCTGATGGTTCTTATAAAGAGCGTGGCAACTTGGTAATTAAACAAACACCATTTAATCGTTTTGGCACTGCCGATGAATTAGAAGGGGCTTTAATTTGGTTATTAAGCGATGCCTCAAAATTTGTAACTGGTAGCATTATAAATGTTGATGGTGGTTTTGCTAGTTTTGGTGGAGTTTAATTTACTTAGATGAGCGATTATCAAATGATACCAACCATGCGTTGGTACGGACCAAAAGACCCAGTTAAGTTAAGTGATTTATTACAAGCAGGTTGTGTAGGTGTGGTTTCAGCTTTACATCATGTGCCTAACGGGCAGGTGTGGACGGTTGAGGATATCAAAGAAAGGCAACAAATTATAAAAGAAGCAGGCTTAATTTGGAATGTTGTAGAAAGTGTACCTGTATCAGAAGCTATTAAAACCAGAACTGGGGATTTTGAATTACACTTAAAGAATTACAAACAAAGTTTAATTAACCTTGCCGCTTGTGGTATCTATACGGTTACTTATAATTTTATGCCTGTTTTAGATTGGACACGTACTGATTTAGAATTTACGGTTGAAGATGGTTCAAAGGCTTTAAAATTTGAAAAAGCAGCTTTTGTAGCTTTTGATTTATTTATTCTGAAAAGAAAAAATGCTGAAAAAGATTACACCGCTGATGAAGTAAGAAGAGCTAAAGCTCGTTTTGAAGCAATGTCTGCTAATGAAAAATCTGTTCTACAAAAAAATATCATTGCTGGATTGCCTGGAAGTGAAGAAAGTTTTACAATAGAGAAGTTTCAAGCAGCTTTAGACCCTTATGCAAATATTGATGCAAACCAATTACGCCAAAATTTAGTTTCTTTTTTAAAGGCGGTTATACCAACAGCCGAAGCTAATGGAATTAAAATGGTGATTCATCCAGATGATCCGCCTTATACTATTTTGGGTGTACCACGTGTTGTAAGTACTGCAGATGATATTAATTTCTTGATTAATGAAGTACCGTCTTTAAGCAATGGCTTGTGTTTTTGCACAGGTTCTTTTGGTGTAAGAGCCGATAACGATTTGCCTAAAATGGTAAAACAGTTTGGCGATAGAATTAATTTTATCCATTTAAGAAGTACCAAAAGAAATGAATTTGGAGATTTTTATGAGGATAACCATTTAGAAGGTGATGTAGATATGTATGGTGTGGTTAAAGAAATTATATCAGTAATGAAATCACGTAAGTTGAGCATTGCTATGCGTCCAGATCATGGGCATCAAATGTTAGATGATTTAAATAAAAAAACCAATCCTGGTTATTCTGGTATTGGTAGATTAAGAGGGTTAGCAGAACTTAGAGGGTTAGAGTTAGGCATCTTAAAATCTATAAACTAAATATTTCTTTTTAGTTCTTGAAAGCTCAGCTGATTAATATCAGGTGAGCTTTTTTGTTTTTAGTAAAATAATCCATTTATGAAATAAAATAATCTAAATATTGATTGAAAATTTTAGTCTCTTTTGAAGGAGAAGCTATAACATTTGTTCAAATCTTAATACTTATTGTATAAAATACACTTTGAATAAAATTTAATTTGCATATTAGCATCATAAATTAGTCAGGAAATTTTACTTTATATAGAATTTTCGACTTCAGATTAACGAAATTTTATAAAACCTAAACCAATTTAAAAATTAATGAAAACAGAATCTCTTTCATTGGCAGATATTATTGTATTTCTGACCTATTTCATTATCGTTGCAGGCTACGGAATTTGGATTTACCAAAAGAAAAAAAGCGCAAAAAACGATTCAAAAGACTATTTTTTAGCAGAGGGCTCTTTAACATGGTGGGCTATTGGCGCATCTTTAATTGCTTCAAACATTTCTGCTGAGCAATTTATCGGTATGAGTGGTTCTGGCTTCCAGTTAGGGTTGGCTATTGCAACTTATGAGTGGATGGCAGCTATAACTTTAATTATTGTTGCAGTCTTTTTTATTCCTGTATATCTTAAAAATAAGATATTTACTATGCCTCAGTTTTTAAGTCAGCGTTACAATGAAACTGTTGCAATGATTATGGCTGTATTCTGGTTGTTATTATATGTAGTGGTTAACCTAACATCTATCTTGTTTTTAGGAGCAATTGCAGTAAGTAGTATTTCGGGTATTAACTTTACAATTTGTATTATAGCAATGGCTGTATTTGCAATCATTATCACTTTAGGTGGAATGAAAGTAATTGGATATACAGATGTTATTCAGGTTTTCTTTTTGATATTGGGAGGTTTAGCTACTACTTATTTAGCATTAAATTTAGTGTCAGAACATTATGGAGATACTGGCGCAATAGCAGGATTAGGACATATTACATCACAAGTTCCGTCACATTTTCACATGATTTTTGATAAAACCAACGAAAACTACATTGAGCTTCCGGGTTTAACAGTGCTTTTAGGTGGTATGTGGATTGTAAACTTAAACTATTGGGGTTGTAATCAATACATTACACAAAGAGCTTTAGGTGCTGATTTAAAAACAGCTCGTGGTGGTCTTTTATTTGCAGCATTTTTAAAATTATTAATGCCTTTAATTGTAGTTGTACCTGGTATTGCTGCTTATCTATTATACAAGCAAGAAGTTTTTTCTACAGAAATGATGGTAGATGGGCAATTACAGCCTGATAGAGCTTATCCAGTTTTATTGAACTTATTACCAAGTGGTTTAAAAGGACTTTCTTTTGCAGCTTTAACAGCAGCAGTAGTTGCTTCTTTAGCTGGTAAAGCAAACAGTATTGCAACTATTTTCACTTTAGATGTTTATCAAAAGGTATTTAAAAGAGATGCTTCTGAAAAACAATTGGTAGTTACCGGAAAAATAACAGTTGTAGTTTCTATGCTACTTGCAGTTTTAATTGCTCCGTTTTTAGGTATAGAAAAAGGTGGTTTCAAATTTATTCAAGAGTATACAGGTTTTGTTTCTCCAGGTATATTTGCCATGTTTATTTTAGGTTTCTTCTGGAAACGCACCACCTCTTCTGCCGCTTTATTTGCAACAATTGGCGGTTTTATTTTATCAGTAATCTTAAAATTCTTGCCAGAATTTATGGATTTGTCTTTCTTGTATTCTACAGGTTTTGCAGTACCAGTTAATGGTGTTTATGAAATTCCTTTCTTAGATAGAATGGGCTTTGTTTTCTTATTCTCTATTATCGGAATGTTCTTTATTAGCAAGTTAGAATATAAAGATTCTCCAAACCCAAAAGGTTTAGAGGTTGATGCAAGCATGTTTAAACCTAACGCTGGCTTTACAGTTGGTGCGGTTTTAATTATAGGGATTTTAGTTGCTTTATATACCGTTTTTTGGTAAAAAAGACTAAAAGTTTACTCAATAAAAAAATCCCCGAAATTAATTTCGGGGATTTTTTTTGCTATAGATTTTAAAATGAAATATCCTTAAATCATAAATTTCACTATTCACTATTCACTATTCACTATTCAATTATTGCCCTAAACGCTAACTCAAATAAACGCCATCTTCTTTACCATCTTCATCAAGCACAACATCTACATGTTCTTTTAAAACTGTAGAAAGTTCTAAGCCAACAAAATCTGTAGCTACCGGAAAATTTTTATGGCTTCTATCAATCAATACAACAGAGCGTAGCTTTTTAAGCCTAATATTTAAGAAAACACCTAATCCATAAGCTATAGTTCTACCACTGTTTAGCACATCGTCAACTAAAATTATTACTTTATTTTCGCAATCGCTTAAAGGAATATCTATGGCAGATTCTAACTTAGAACTATCTTTATTAAGTTCTAATTTTACAATTCTAACTTTTAAGTTAGAAATTTGACAAAGTACTTTTTCTAATCTCAGCGCTAACCTATAACCTCTTGCAATTACACCAGCCAAAATAATTTCATCTTCGTCAAAATTATCTTCTAAAATTTGATAAGCAATTCTATTTATTTTTTGCTGTATTTGATGAGGGTCTAAGATTAAAATTTTTTTTGAGCTCATGTTTTAAAATTATGCCTCTAAAATAACTATTAAAAGTGAAGCCATAAATTTTTGCTTAAAAAGATTGAATAAATTTTAAACTAAAATGTAACCTTTTAACATCTTAAGCGTCTTAAATTAAATAGCTTATAAAAATATTCACATTCCATTAAATAAAAACATGAAAAACCCAAACATTATCAAAGCATTTTTTACTGTTTTTACAGTTGTATTTTGCGCTAATTTTTTATTGGCACAAGAAGTTTCTACCACTAAAAATTTTAAAAACTTCAATAAAATCATTGTTTCTTCTGGTATTAATTTATACTTAAGCCAAGGAAATGAAGATAAAGTTCTTTTTAAAGGTTCAAAAGATTTGATAGATAAAATAAGTGTTACTAAAAATAATGACGGTACGTTGGTTTTAGAAATTGATAAATCTGGTTGGGGAAATTGGATTTGGGGAAGTGATGACGATGTAAAAGTATATGTTACTATTAAACAATTAGAAAGCTTAACAGTAAGCGGTGGCTCAGATGTTTATTGCGAGGGAATGTTAAATTTGGGTGATGTAACTGTTAAAACATCTGGGGGTAGCGACATAAAATTAAATTTGAATGCTAATGCTTTAAAAATTGCAAGTAGTGGCGGTTCAGATGTTGTATTAAAAGGCACTGTTAAATACTTAGGAATTGCGGCTAGTGGTGGGAGTGATGTGGATGCTTTTGGTTTAATTGCTGATGAAATAGATTTAAAAACTAGTGGCGGTTCAGATAGCAATGTATATGCAAAAAACGTATTAAAGATTGCAGCAAGCGGAGCAAGTGATGTAAATTACAAAGGAAATCCATCGGTTAAAAGGATATCATCTAGCGGTGCAAGTGATGTACAAAAAGTGAATTAGAAATATTAGGTTTTTGAGATTAAAGCTATCTTTTTAGATGGCTTTTTTTGTTTTGGCAACTTTTGCAATTTGTTTTACATTGATAATAATTTAATTGAAATATCATCTTTTCAGTATATAATAAAACATTGATAGCGTTTCTTTTCCTAAAGAATTGTAATTTTAAAGCATTAAAATAAGCCATTTATATAATGAAAAACACAAACTATAAAGCTTTCGAAACAACCATTGATAAATTACCAGTTAAACTTTACACACTAAAAAATAATAAAGGCATAACAGTAAATATATGCAACTACGGTGCAAGAATAACTCATTTTATAATTCCCCAAAAAGGAAATCAAATAGATATTGTTTTAGGTTTTAACAGCATTGATGAATACATTAATAATAGCGAATTTTATTATGGTGTAACCGTTGGTAGGTTTGCAAATAGAATAAAAGATGCCAAGTTTATATTAAACAATAAAACCTATAATTTAGAAGTAAATAACGGAATTAATAGCTTACATAGCGGAACCAAAGCTTTTCATAATAGTGTTTGGGAAGTGCTTTATCATTCTGAAACTGAAATAAAAATGCAAATTATTAGTCAAGATGGTGACGGTGGATTTCCTGGAGAACTAATTTGCGATATTCTGTTTAATTTGAACGATGATGGAGAATTAGCTATCAACTATACTGCAACAACTGATAAAGATACAGTAGTTAATTTAACTAATCACGCTTATTTTAACCTTAATGGAGAGGGTAGTGGTACTATTTTAGACCATGATGTTAAAATTGAGGCCCAACAATTTGTTCCTATTAATGACAATTGTACACCTTTAGGGAATTTTTCAACTGTTGAAGCTACACCTTTTGATTTTCGAGAATTTACTGCTATTTCCAAAAAATTAGATTTTGATCATCCACAAGTTAAAATTGGAAATGGTTTTGACCATTCTTTTGTACTAAACCAAAAAGAAGCTTTCAATTTAGCAGCTACAGCAAAAGGAGATATAACAGGTTTGACTTTAGAAGTTTACACAAACCAACCGGGTATGCAGTTTTATACAGGTAATTACTTAAGCACAGATGTTGGCAAAAGCGGAAATATTTATTCAGAAAGAACTGGCTTTTGTTTTGAAACGCAACATCATCCAGATTCTCCAAATCAACCTAATTTTCCATCAACAGTTTTAAAAGCTGGAGATATTTTTACTTCTAAAACAATTTATAAAGTTTTTTAAACCAATTAAATTAAAAATTTGTCGTGTTTTTTCAACAGGTTTTGTACTAATCATGAAAGAACTAGCTTCTAATATTTAACAAAAAATTATTATTCGCTAAACCTTAGCTTTATACAATGCAGGTATCTTTAGTTAAAATTTAAGATTATGATTATTTCATCGTTTATAGTTCGTTTAATAAGAAAAGTAAAAGACCTTTATTTTTTAAGTAGAATGAAGTCGTTGTTTATACATTAATACTATATTTTTTTGATTTTCACCTTATACAGCGTATTTTGCATGCATTCGCAATAAGTTTGCTTTTACATGATAAATATCCACTCCTCTCCATTTACTTTAAATAAAGAAGATTTTGGTCCCCATTTTAAATGGGGAGTTACTGTGGCTGCTTATCAAATTGAAGGTGGCCATGATGCAGACGGTAAAGGTTTCTCTATTTGGGATGTTTTTACGCAGCAAAAGGGTAAAACAAAAGATGGGCACCATGGTAACATAGCCTGTGATTTTTACAATCAGTATCAAAACGATATATCACTCATCAAAGAATTAAATATTCCTAATTTCAGATTTTCTATTGCTTGGTCGCGGATTTTACCTCAAGGAATCGGAGAAATAAACCAAGCCGGAATTGATTATTACAACCGTGTAATTGATTGTTGTTTAGCTGCTGGTATTACACCCTGGTTAACTTTATATCATTGGGATTTACCTTATGCCTTGGAGTTAAAAGGGGGTTGGACCAACCGTGAAATTATAAAGTGGTTTGAAGAATTCGTAAGTATTTGTGCCAAAAATTTTGGAAACAGGGTAAAAAACTGGATAGTGATGAATGAACCTGTAGTTTTTACAGGGGCAGGGTATTTTTTAGGATTACATGCCCCAGGCAGGCGTGGAATGAAGAATTTTTTGCCAGCTGTACTTCACACAACTTTGGCAATTGCGGCCGGAGGAAGAGTATTAAGACAATATGTTAAGGATGCGAATATTGGGACAACTTTCTCCTGTTCGCATGTTGAACCATACCGAAATATAGAAAGAGATTTTATGGCTGTAAAACGAATAGATGCATTGCTGAATCGGTTATACATAGAACCTTTGTTAGGTTTAGGTTTCCCGGAAAAGGATTTACCAGTTTTAAAAGGCATCAAAAAAATGATGCAGCCAGAAGATGATAAAAATTTGATTTTTGATTTCGATTTTATTGGGATTCAAAATTACACCCGTGAGGTTGTTAAAAACTCTTGGCTGATGCCTTATGTGAGTGCATCTTTAGTTAAAGCAGAGAAAAGAAAGGTACCATTAACTACAATGGGTTGGGAAGTTTACCCCGAAGCGATGTATGAAATGATTAAAAAATTTAGTGTATATCCTCAAATAAAAAAACTACTGATTACTGAAAATGGTGCTGCTTTTCCTGATGAATTAGTTAACGGTGAAGTATATGATGTGGAACGCAAAAAGTATATACAAGACAATTTAAAACAAATTTTAAGAGCTAAAGACGATGGTTATGAAGTGAATGGCTATTTTGTTTGGACTTTGACCGATAATTTTGAATGGGCAGAAGGTTATCACCCAAGATTTGGCTTGATCCACGTTGACTTCGATACCCTAAAAAGAACTGTTAAGGATTCTGGAAAATGGTATGCTGATTTTCTGAAAAGATAATTGATTTTTTAAACCTCAAAATCCCAAACTTTCACCAATTTATCATCACCAACAGAAATGATATTTTTTCCAGCATTTGTCCAGCAAATATCATTTACAGATAAGATGTGTCCTTCTTTAGATTTTTCAACACTTAAATTTTTAAAAAGCGAATAATCTCCCGTTCGCCAAATTTTTATCGATTTATCTCTGCTTGCTGTTGCAAAATATGGAAGGTAAGGATGAATTGCAATTTTATATATCTGAAATAAATGAGCTGGAAAGCTGTTTCTAAGTTTCCATGTATAGGTGTCCCAAATTTTTAACTGAGCATCTCTTCCTCCTGTTATTAAAGTATTTCCATCACTAGTGAAGGCAATTGAGCCAACTCCATTCTCGTGACTTTTAATAGAACTAATTGCTGTGTAATCGTCTAGATGGTAGAAACGAATCATCTCATCGTTAGAAACAGTTGCAAGAATGTTAGTATTTTGATGAAAGTCGAACGCTCTTACCTTCTGATAACCTGATTGAAATTGATGAAGTAACTTTTTGTTTGTAGGATCAATTACTAAAATTTCACCTTTATCAGTACTTGCTATTAATTCGTTTTTAAGTGCATTGTATTTTAAATGGAATACAGCTGAGTTACTTTTGATGGTGTTTAATAGGCTACTATTTATCAAAGAGAAAAAGCAAATACTACCATCGTTACATCCCGCAATTAATAGGTTTTCATTGGGGATAATTTCTAAGGCATAAACCGTGTGTTTAATCCCTTTAAAAATGCGTTGTGGTACTTTAAGGTTAATATCCCATTCCACAATTCCCTTGTCATTGCCTGCTGTATAAAACAGGTTTTCGTTAGGATGACTGATAACGCTATAAATGGGATTGCTATGTCCGGTTAAAGTAGTGGCTCTCATTGTCTGTGATTTTGCGTCAGAGATTGCAGTGTAAATCCTTTATCAGCTTTTGGGCTGATAAATATGGTAACGCAAAGCCCGCCCGGACGCCCAAATTTATATTTTATTGATGACGAGATTCTAAATTTTTAGCTATATCGGCTAAAGACAAGCCTTTTTCTTTTAACAATACCAAAAGGTGAAAAACCAGATCAGAAGATTCGTTGATTAAATCAGATTCGGTTTCTGCTAAAGCGGCTATAACGGTTTCAACACCTTCTTCGCCAACCTTTTGTGCAATTTTATTTAATCCTTTTTCTCTTAAACTGTTAACGTAAGACTTTTTAGTTGGGTTCTCGTATCTATCGGTAATGATGTTTTCTAACTCAAAAATGAAGTTTTGGTTATAATCTGTTTTGAAACAACTTCTTGAGCCTGTATGGCAAGTTGGGCCAACCGGTTTTGCTTTAATCAAAAGCGTATCGTTATCACAATCTATAGAGATAGATTTTACATGCAAAAAGTTGCCACTTTCTTCGCCCTTAGTCCATAAGCGGTTTTTGGTACGAGAGAAAAAGGTTACTTTTTGTTCTTTTTCTGTTTTTTGGAAGGCTTCTTCATTCATGTAACCTAACATCAAAACTTCTAAAGTTTTTTCATCCTGAATAATCACAGGCACTAATCCGTCGCTTTTGGTAAAATCTATTTTCACTTCCTATTAAATTTTAATTTGTTTGGATTTTGTCTTGTATCAAAAACTCTAACTACATAAAGTTTTTCTTCTTTATAAAAATAAATTAGGCTATTATGTTTGGTAATAACACATTGCCTAAATTTTAATGGTTTATATATGATGGGATATAATTTGGGATTTTTAGAAATAGTATTAATATGATATTCAATTTCTTTAAGAAATTTTGTAGCAATTTCTAAATTCCAATCAGAAATTAAGTAGTCTAAAATAATGGACAAGTCTATCTCTGATTCAGGAGACCAAATAACTTCGTTAGTCATTTAATAACTTCTTCCTCATTTTTGTAATAACTTCTTCATGAGGTATCCCATTTCCAGCGTTTATTGACTCTACAGCTTCAAGAATCCCATCTTGTTGTTCTTTAGTTAGAGAATCCCATTGTTCTTCATGAACTTCTTCTGTGCTAAGATTTTCAAAAATATTAATCAAATTCATATCCGCTAAATCTTGCAATAGCTTTTTGGCTTTTGGGTTAATAATTTCAATAGTTAATGATTCCATACCTAAAGATAATAAATTAAAGCCTTATTTCTATTTGATTGTTTTTCAATAGTTGTTTTAATTCTGGAATCAATATTTCGCCATAATGAAATACAGAGGCTGCTAAAGCTGCATCAACATTACTTTGTTGGAAAACATCTATAAAATCTTGACTAGATCCTGCTCCGCCAGATGCGATAACAGGAATAGAAACCATATCATTAATTTGTTTTAACAAAATATTATCGAACCCAGATTTTGTGCCGTCTTTATCCATTGACGTCAACAGAATTTCTCCTGCACCACGTTCTTCAGCTTCTTTTATCCAAAGTTGTGTTTGTAGTTCAGTAGCAATTCTTCCTCCGTTAAGGTGTACAAAATCGCCAGTAGGTAAGTGTTTGGTATCAACAGCTAAAACCACAAATTGAACTCCAAAAGCAGCTGCCAATTCATCTATTAACTTTGGGTTTCTTACTGCTGCTGAATTAATAGAAATTTTATCTGCTCCAGCATTTAATAAAGCCTCGGCATCTTTTAACTCACTAATTCCGCCTCCAATGGTAAATGGAATATTAATTTGGCGAGCAACAGATTTTACCATTTCTATGGTAGTTTTACGCTTTTCGTGGGTGGCAGTAATGTCTAAAAACACCAATTCATCGGCACCTTGATTCGAATATTGCCAAGCCAATTCTACAGGATCGCCCGCATCGCGTAGATCAACAAAATTAATGCCTTTTACCGTTCGTCCGTCTTTAACGTCGAGACAAGGGATGATGCGTTTAGAAAGACCATTACCCCTAAATCCCCCAAGAGGGACTTCCATGTTTACTTTTATGGTGTTTACCACTTTTTCTATATTGTGAAAGACTTCTTGATTTGTAAATCTAAGTACTTTAATACCCAAATTTTCCAATTCTGTTTGTCTTATATTATCATTTTGTAATATCTCTGGCAGGTAATGAATATTTCCATCCAATTCTATAATTATTTGAAGTTGATGACAATAAAAATCTGCTATATAATTAGAAACTGGATGTTGTCTTCTAAATCTACAACCTAATTGCTTCCCATTTAAGTGTTGCCATAAAAATTTTTCTACCTCCGTTTCTCTACCTCTTAATACTCTAGCATTATGAAAAATGATTTTATCCGCACCATAAAACATATTTTGCTTTTTCATTTGACTATTAGATTTAATAAGTAGCCACAGCTAATTCCCCTTGAGGGGTTAGGGGTGTTAAATCGTACTCAACATCTGCAAGTTCCAAGCTTTAATTTCTTCTATTGAAATTCTGTTTTCGTAAATGGCTTTTCCAACCACGCAAGATTCAATTTTAAGCTTATTAAGTGCTTCAATATCAGTCATTGAACTTACTCCACCAGAAGCTATTAACTTAATAAATGGAGAATGACTTAACAATTTTTCATATAAATCAATACCTGCGCCACCTAGTTTTCCGTCTTTATTAATGTCTGTACATAAAAATCTAAAGAAACCCAATTGTAAACATTTATCAACGTAATCCATTAATTTAATTGGCGAACTTTCCATCCAACCAGAGTATTTTATAACTTCATCTAAAACATCAATTGCTACAACTATTTGATCTGATGAATTAGTTTTATCACAAACTTCTTTACTTAATTCTTCTAAAAAAGTTGGATTGGTGATAGCTTGTGTTCCAACTATAACTCTATGAATTCCTGAGTCTAATAATTCTTTTACTTTTTCAATACTTCTTACGCCACCACCATATTGTACCTTCATGTCGGTTTTTCTGATAATATCAAAAAGATATTTTTGGTTGCTAAAATCTCCTTTAGCTCCATTTAAATCTATAATATGAACAAATTCAGTTCCGTTAGATTGGTAAGTTTCTATTTGTTCTTCTAATGAAACTTCATAACGTGTTACCTGATTGTAGTCACCTTCTACTAAGCGAACAATTTTCTGGTCTAACACATCAACAGCTGGAATAATATACATTTTACGATTTTTATAAGTTTGCAAAATTTTTAAGGAGCTTTTCGCCAGCTTCACCAGATTTTTCTGGGTGAAACTGAACTCCATAAAAGTTATCTTTCTGAATACTAGCGGAAAATTTTATTCCGTAATTGCAGAAAGCAGTGGTAAATTTAGGATTAAATTCTATAAAATAGGAGTGAACAAAATAAAAATATGTTTCGTTGTCTATTCCGTTAAAAAGTAAACTGCTATTTTCACTGTAAATTTGGTTCCAGCCCATGTGCGGAACTTTTTTAGATATCGCTTCTTTAAACCTTAAAGTATTTACCGGAATGATACTTAGCATCTCAGAATTTCCTTCTTCAGAGAAATCAGTAATTAACTGCATACCCACACAAATGCCTAAAACAGGTTTGGTTAAGCTTTTAATTTTTGGAACTAAGCCACTATCAACCAGTTTTTTCATCGCTGTACCAGCATGACCAACTCCTGGAATAATGATTCTATCGTATAAATCAAATTCTGATTCCGAATTGATCATTCCATATTTCAAATCTAACCTTTCTAAAGCAGCGGTTAGTGAGAAAATATTACCAGCACCGTAATTAACTATTCCTATCATTGTTTTCTGAGTATCAAGTATCTAGTATAAAGTATCAAGATGGTTTGCAGACTTAATAGAGGTCTTGCTACTTGATACTCAAATCTTGATACTATAAAAGTCCTTTTGTACTTGGTAACCTCATGTTATTAATATCACGTTTTACCGACATTTTTATTGCCTTCGCGAAAGCTTTGAAAATAGCTTCAATTTTGTGATGTTCGTTATCGCCTTCTACCTTTATATTTAAGTTAGATTTTGAAGCGTCAGAGAAAGATTTAAAAAAGTGGTAAAACATTTCTGTTGGCATATCACCAACTTTTTCGCGTTTAAATTCCGCATCCCAAACTATCCAATTTCTTCCACCAAAATCAATAGCTACTTGTGCTAAACAATCGTCCATTGGTAAGCAAAAACCATATCTTTCAATCCCTTTTTTATCGGCTAAAGCCAAGGCAAAAGCTTCACCTAAGGCAATTCCAGTATCTTCTATAGTATGATGCTCGTCTATATGCAAATCACCTTTAGTATGTACCGTTAAATCAATTCCTCCGTGACGGGCAATTTGATCTAACATGTGATCGAAGAAATTCAAACCTGTTTTTATATCTGCATTTCCCTTTCCATCTAAATTAATTTTAATGAGAATGTCAGTTTCATTGGTTTTACGGACGTGTTCAATTTTTCGATCTCCAATTTTTAAAAAGCGATAAATCTCATCCCAATCGGAAGTTTCAATAGCTAAAACTTCATCAAGATTATCAATTTTATTTTGAGCCTCTGATGCGCCCAAATCTGGATTATTATTTAACCAAATGGCTTTTGCGCCTAGGTTTTTTGCAAGAACAACATCGTTTAAACGGTCTCCAATTACAAATGAGTTGGCTAAATCGTATTTCTCTGTATCAAAAAAATGAGTTAATAAAGCTGTTCCTGGTTTACGAGTTGGCGCATTGTCTTTAGCAAAAGTACGGTCAATAATAATTTTGCTAAAGCTGATGCCTTCGTTTTTTAAAGTTTGGATGATGAAATTTTGAACAGGCCAGAAATTCTCTTCAGGATGAGAAGTTGTGCCTAAACCATCTTGATTGGTAACCATTACCAATTCAAAATCAGTTTCTTTCGCTATTTTCGCTAAATTACTAATCGTATTTGGATAGAAAACCAGTTTTTCAAAAGAATCTATTTGCTCATCGGCTGGCTCTAAAATTAGGGTGCCGTCGCGGTCTATAAATAGTATTTTAATCATCTTTTAATTGTTCGCCTTTAGTCTTTTAGTAATTAATAATAATGTTATTTATCAATAAGAAGTCAATTGTTACTCTTTTGTAGTCCAAGAGATACAGTTTAGTGCTCCTCCTTTTTTTACAAATTCTGTAACGTCAACTTGGCTAATTCGCCCCTTATAATTGGGATAATAAGAATTTATTTGTTCATAAGCCTGATAATCCTCGTCTATTCCAAATTTCGGAATAATAATTAAGTCCTCAGTTTGAAGGAAGTTTATGTAAGCCCAATTAAATTTATTATTTGTCTTTTTACTAAATTCCAAATATTCTAATTTTAAACCAGCTTTTTTCAATGGATTTATAATGTCGGAATCATTCTTATATAAATAGTTTAATAAAACAGTTTCATCATCAACAAAGCGAACCATTCCATCTGCATGACCATATTCTTCATTTTTATCCCATGGAATAAATATAATTCTATCAACTTTAAATGTTTTTTGAAGTTCTTTAATTAGTTCTATTCTAGAATATGAATGACAATTTTCCTTAATTAATTTATCAGTAAATATTATACAATTTGATGATTTTATAAAATTCCCACCATCCATAATTAAACTGGATTTTATTGTTTTTAATCCGATTGAATCACAAATAATTTCTGGATAACTTTTTAAGTCTCTGTAGCCTTTGGAGTTTCCCTGTAAATAGTCTGGGTCATACCTGTATTCGATATATTCTGAAGAATTTATTTGGATAGGCATATAATCTCTAGCCCATATGTCTTTTGTTTCAGGTAAGAATTTGAATTTAACTTCAAATGAATTTAATGTAGAAATAATCTGCTTAGAAGACTCTTTAAAAGAAGGTAGCGTATTTATTAAATCAGAAAAATAGACTGTATTAGTTTGGAAATCGCTTATCATATTTTAATAGTAAATCTATAATTTAACCTGTCAGTTCCACTATTAATAGCATTATTACCTAAGCCAATTCTACTAGATTCAGAAATTTCTTTTTGATTAAAATCATAAGATATAATCTTTGTCTTTATAGAATTGAAAAAAGCGCTTGTTCCACTAAATAGTTTCATTGCGCAAACCATTGGCCCCTTGTAAAGCTTATTTTCAGTAATATTGTAGATACTACGAATTAGAATCCCTCCAAAGCCACCAAGTTTCTCATTTTCTAACGCAATATCAACTCCAGAATAATGAAAAAACCATTCTCCATGTTTAGGATCAACATATTTTCTTAAATAAGTACTATCATCTTTATGTTTAGGCGAAGTCCAATAAAATTCTATTTCTGTTAATCTAAATAAAGAATCATGAGTTTGGATAGCATAGTTATTTAATAGCTTTATTGCTATTGCTTTAAATTCTTCCGCTGTTTCCTCCTCTATATTTAGAAAGTCAATGTTCATATAGTCTTGAAATTTTTTAGAGTATTGATAATTGCCTGATTTTCTTCATTTGTACCAATCGTAATTCTTAAACAACCTTCACAAAGTTCTACTTTATTTCGGTTTCTTACGATGATGCCTTGTTCGGTTAAATAGTTATAAATGCCATCAGCATCAGCGGTTTTAACTAAAATAAAGTTAGCATCTGATGGATAAATAACGATAACAAAATCAAAGTTTTTTAGGGAAATGACTAAAGCATCACGTTCTTTCAAAATTTCTTTGATCCAACTATTTACCTGATCTACATTTTGCAGCGCTTCTAAAGCCAATTGCTGAGATGCTTCATTGATGTTATAAGGAGGCTTAACTCGGTTAAAAACCTCAATAATTTCTTCACTAGCGAAAGCCATTCCAACTCTTAAAGCAGCCAATCCCCAAGCTTTTGATAGTGTTTGTAAAACTACCAAATTGGAATATTCCGTTAATTCTTGAATAAAAGTTTTTTGCCTAGAGAAATTGATATAAGCTTCATCAACTACCACAATCCCGTTGAAATTTGCTAAAAGTGTTTCAATATCTTCTCTATTGATAGAATTTCCAGTTGGGTTATTTGGCGAGCAAATAAAAATAAGTTTAGTATTTTTATCAATTGCTTCCGCAATTCCTTCTAAATTCAGTTGGAAATCTTCGGTCAGATTTACCCTTTTAATTTCAACATCATTGATGTTTGCCGAAACCTCGTACATGCCATAAGTAGGAGGGACGATAATCACATTATCTACACCCGGATTACAGAAACTTCTGAATAAAATATCGATAGCTTCATCGCTACCGTTTCCTAAAAAAATGTTTCTAGCCGGAACTCCTTTTATTGCACTTAAACGCATTTTTACAGCGTATTGCATGGGGTCTGGATAGCGATGATAAGCTTGTGGAAGCGGAGAGCCAAATGCGTTTTCATTAGCATCTAAATAAACAGAAGCTTCACCTTTAAACTCGTCTCTTGCCGAAGAGTAAGGTTTTAAGGTTTTTATATTTGGTCTGATGATTTTATCTAAATCAAAATTATTCATTAGTTCATTTGTTGAAATAGTTCATTAGTCTAACTCGATAAACAAGTCTTTGCTCTTTAATCTTTTATCCTTTACTCTCCAAAAGTCTCACAGTTACCGCATTTTTATGCGCTTGCAAACCTTCAATTTCTGCTAAAACTTCAATGCTCGGTCCTAAATTTGTAATGCCACTTTCATTAATATGTTGGAATGTAATTTTCTTAACAAAAGAATCTAAAGAAACACCAGAATAAGAACGAGCATAAGCACTTGTAGGCAAAGTATGGTTTGTTCCGCTAGCATAATCTCCAGCACTTTCTGGCGTTAAATTACCCGCAAAAACAGAACCTGCATTTACAATAAGTGGAGTGATACTTTGCCAATAATCTGTAGCTAAAATTAAATGTTCAGGAGCGTATTCATTACTAAAAGTCATAGCTTGTCCCAAATCAGTAACCAATACCGAAAAAGAATTTTCAATAGCTTTAGCAGCGATTTCTTTTCTTGGCAAAACGTTTATTTGCTTTTCTAATTCAACTAAAGTTTCCTCAATAATTGATGCAGAAGAACTCACTAAAACCGCTTGACTATCAACTCCATGTTCTGCTTGTGCCAATAAATCGGCAGCTACAAAAACTGGATTTGCGGTTTCGTCTGCAATTACTAAAACCTCTGAAGGACCAGCTGGCATATCAATAGCTGTATTTGTGGTAGATTGTACTAAGGTTTTTGCCATAGTCACAAACTGATTTCCAGGGCCGAAAATTTTATCCACTTTCGGGATACTCTCTGTGCCATAAGCCATAGCGGCAACTGCTTGCGCACCACCAACTAAATAAACTTTATCAATACCTAAAAGTTGAGCAACATAAGCAATGTAGCCGTTAATACTTCCAGTTTTTTGAGGAGGAGAGCAAACTATAATTTCTTTGCAACCCGCAATTTTTGCTGGAATACCCAACATTAAAAAAGTACTTGGTAAAACAGCCGTTCCACCTGGAATGTATAAACCAACTCTTTCAATAGCTCTTACTTCTCGCCAGCAAGTTACACCAGTAGTGGTTTCAATTTTGCTTTCATTAGAAATTTGAGTCTCGTGAAATTTTTTGATATTGGTATAAGCCACATTAATGGCTTGTTTAACTTCTTCTGAAATGGTGTTTGCTAATTGATTAATTTCTTCTTTTTCGATAAATAAAGAAGGCAATTCAATTTTATCGAATTGTAAAGCATAGTTTTTTAAAGCAGCATCGCCATTAACTTTTACTTCGCTAATAATTTGCTCCACTTTTTCTCTAATCTCATTGCCCAAATCCGCATTACGCGAAATCAGTTTTTGAATATCAGATATGCTTAAATCTGAAAAGTTATATTGCCTCATCCTAAATCCTTCTCCAAAGGAGAGGGACTTTTGATTTGTATTTTCGTTATTAAAGTTTTGCATTTCTTCGGTTCTTATAAAGTTTAAAATGTTTTGTAGGCACTTGATACTAAAATTTTATACAAAATATAGGTATCTCAATACCCAATTCTCACATCTCAATACTCTAATCTAAACTATAATCTTTTCAATTGGCATTACTACAATTCCTTGTGCGCCAGCGGCTTTTAGTTCGTTAATATGGCTCCAAAAATCAATTTCTGGAATTACCGTGTGTACTGCAACCCAACCTTCTTCTGCCAAAGGTAAAACCGAAGGACTTTTTACACCAGGTAATAAATCTAAAATTTTGTTAAGATTTACTTTTTCAACATTCAAAACCACATATTTAGTTTCTTTAGCTCGCATTACAGATTGTATGCGTTGCAACAGTTCGGCTACCAAAGCATCAGTTTCAATTCCTTTGCGACCTATTAAAACTGCTTCTGAAGACATTACATCTGCAAAAGGTTTTAATCCGTTACTACGTAAAGTACCACCAGTTGATACGATATCGAAAATAGCATCGGCTAAACCTAAACCTGGAGAAATTTCTACTGAACCAGAAATCATTTTAATTTCTGATTTTACACCTTGTTTGGTTAAGAATTTTTCTAAAATAACAGGGTAGGAGGTTGCTATAGATTTGCCATGTAAATCTGCAACTGTTTGAATTTCACTATCATTTGGTACAGCCAATTTTAATTTACATTTCCCAAATCCTAAGCGTTGTAAATAGCTAACATCAACATCGGTTTCTGCAATGCCGTTTTCGCCAACAATACCAATATCGGCAATGCCATCTTGTACATATTCTGGAATATCATCGTCTCTTAAGAAAAGAATTTCTAGAGGAAAATTAGATACTTGGGTAATTAAGGAGCTTTTATAGTTTTCGAAAGAAAGTCCACAATTTTTTAACAATTCAACAGATTTGTCATTTAATCTGCCAGATTTCTGGATAGCAATTTTTAAAGTTTTCAAGATTTTACAGTATTAATAAAAGACCAACAAATGGAGAATGGAAAAGTTTTGACGTACAAAACATACAATATATAACATCGCCTTAGCGATGATGTAAATGATGTATGTTTGTCAAAATTATTTTCATGTCTTTTTTAATATTTCTACGGAGAGATATTATTTATGTCGCAAATATAACAAGCTAATGGGGATAATCAAGTTATTTTGAAACAAAAAACCCAAAATCTTAATCAGATTTTGGGTTTTATATTATTTACAATATTTATTAGATGTTTCCAATTACAATTAATTTTTCTAATGTTGGGTTAACACTACCGCCACGTGGTTCTAAGGTTACAGCAAAAGTTTGTAGCGTTCCAATAGACTTCATATCTTTTAATCCAATAATTCCGTCTTGTGCATCAAATACACCTAAATCAACTGGTTTACCATCAACTAAAGCCCAAAGTTGGTATTGGTGTTCTTGGTCGTTTATTGGCATTTTCATGCTGGTAAAGTCAATCAATACTTTTTCTTCTTTTGCATTAAACGCTATGGTAACATTTGAATTTGGTGAATTATCTGTTCCTTTTAATACCACCATTTTAAAGTCGGGATTTGTTAAAACCCTAATAGACTCGTTACTACTATTTACTTTTTTATCTAAATAATTTACCTGATTTGCAAAAGTTTGATTACTACTTTGTAATTGAGCAATTTGCTGTCTGCTGTCTTTTAAGCTACTTGATAAATTTATAATTGCAACAATACTTACCACCAATAATGCTAAACAAGCTGCAAAAGAATATTTATAAAAATTTAATCTTCCGCTATTTAAACTAACAACTTTTGCTTCTGCAATTGGAGCGATTACTTGCTCTGGTTTAACAAACTCTTCTTCATCAGAAAAAGAAATCTGATTAAAGAAATTTGCTTTTACAGAAGCTGATGGCTCAATGGCTAAATCCGTAGCTACGTTTTGCATCACCTTTTCAATCTCCTCCAATTCGGCTTTTACCTCAGGATGGAGCTTAGACATTTCCTCAACTGCCAAATTTTCTTCAGCGTTTAGGTCCCCTAAAACATAAAGTTCTAAAATGCCCGATTCGATATATGTTTTAATATTTTCCACTTTATTTAAAATATTTTCTCAACTCAATAATTCCCATTCTCAATCTTGTTTTAACAGTTCCAAGCGGTAAAGAAAGTTCTTCTGCGGCTTCTACATGAGTAAATCCCTGAAAGTAAATTAATTCAACTATAATTTTTTGATCAGGTTTTAACTTTTGTAAAAGATCTTTAACACCCATTAATTCGGGCTTAAATTCAGTGCTTCTCTGACTGTCGATTGAATTTACGTGGTTTTCTAAGTCTTGGTTTTTAGAATGGTTTCTATAATCTTTAGACCTTACTTTATCAATAGATAAATTACGGGCAACGTTTACCATCCAAGTAAATAATCGGCCTTTAGATGCATCGTACTGATGTATAGAGTTCCAAATTTTTACTAATGCTTCTTGTAAAACATCTTCGGCAATTTCTTTATCAACAATTACTCGTTGAATAATACCCAATAAAGATGAGGAATACATTTCGTAAAGGGCGTCAGCACCAATCTTTTTTTGTTGCTGTAAAGCAATTACAAGTTCGGGCTCTTCTAAAAATATTTTTTTCGTTTTTATCACAATTGGTGTAAGATAAAGAGGATTTATTGAAAATCAAATAAGTGTTTTTCTGCATGGTACGAAGACCGTACCAAAGGACCGCTTTCTACATATTTAAAGCCAATTTCTCTTCCCTTTTCTTTGTAAAATGCAAACTGGTCAGGATGAATCCAATCCACAACAGGATGATGGTTTTTTGTTGGTTGCAAATATTGTCCTATTGTAAGTACATGCACTCCAGCCTGTTTCAAATCTTGCATGGTTTCTAAAACGTCAGCTTCGGTTTCTCCAAGACCAAGCATTATGCCTGATTTAGTTCTTAAACCAAATTCAGAAATACGTTGTAAACACTCCATACTTCTATCGTATTTAGCTTGTACCCTCACTTCTTTGGTTAATCTTCTTACTGTTTCAATATTATGAGAAACCACTTCGGGTTTTTGTTCGCAAAGTCTATATAAATTCTCCCAAACACCCTTAAAATCTGGAATTAAGGTTTCCATAGTAGTTTGAGGACTTTCACTGCGGATTGCTTTAATGGTTTCTGCCCAAATAATTGAACCTCCATCTTTTAAATCGTCTCTATCAACAGAAGTTATAACAGCATGTTTTACATTCATTAATTTAATAGAATTTGCAACTCTATTAGGCTCGTCTAAATCTACAGCTAAAGGGCGACCTGTTGCAACAGCACAAAATGAGCAAGAACGGGTACAAATATTACCTAATATCATAAAAGTGGCTGTACCGGCACCCCAACACTCACCCATATTTGGGCAATTTCCGCTTTCACAAATCGTATGCAATTTATGTTCATCAACCAAACCTCTTACATGTGCATATTCTTTACCAACTGGCAGTTTCACCCTTAACCAATCTGGTTTGCGTTGTATTTGATTTGCTGAAATAACAGGAAGTTCAATCATGCTGTAAAAATACAGTTTTTCGGTAAAATAAAATATTTGATACAGTGTATTTTATTAATTTGATTTTAAAATTATAATAGGTTAGAATAGTATTTTAAAACCAATTAAAAATTTAAAGAAAAAAATGTGTGGATGATGCTGTTGAAAGGATTAAAGTGGTGTTTTTTTGTAAAAAAAATGTCCCTAACATTTTTAATTAGGGACATTAGATGTTATGCTAGTTCAAATTTGTAACCTACACCTTTAACGGTTGTTACATAATCATCGCCTAATTTTTCTCTTAATTTTCTGATGTGCACATCAATTGTTCTATTAGTTACCACAACAGAATCTTCCCAAATATTTTTAAGGATAACTTCACGAGTGTAAACTTTACCAGGTTTTGATGCTAATAAATAAAGCAATTCGAATTCTTTTTTAGCTAATACAACTTTTTCTCCTTTTTGAAAGACCAAAAATGCTTCTCTATCAATAACTAAATCGCCTATTTCAATTTTATTTTCAATAATTTCTTCGCTTTGAGTGTTGCGCCTTAAAATTGCGTTAATTCTACTTATTAACGCTCTAGGTTTTATAGGTTTTGCGATATAATCATCTGCCCCAACATTAAAACCAGCAATTTCAGAATACTCTTCACTTCTTGCAGTTAAGAAAACCATGAAAGTGTTTTTGAATTCAGGCATTGCTCTCAAAATCCGACAAGCTTCAATACCATCCATTTTAGGCATCATTATGTCTAAAATGATTAGATCCGGTATAGATTTGCGAGCTTCTTGTACCGCTTCTTGACCATTACTTGCGGTAAAAACCTGGTAACCTTCTTTTTTTAAATTATATTCAATCAGCTCCAGAATATCTGGTTCATCATCAACTATAAGTATTTTGGGCTTGCTTGTATTCATAAATTTTATTTGTTACGAATTTAGAGCGTTTTATGTTTAAAAAGGTTAACATAATATTAATAAATTGTTAAGGTTTGCAATTCTTTAACAATTTATTACAATTTAGAATTGTTAAGATTAATAATTTAATAAAACTAGCTTGTTAATCTTCTATATATCAATTTTTTATTTGTTATAATGTTTTGTTTAGGAAATCATTCAATTTTTCTCCTCTTAAATTTTTTGCAATAATATTACCGCTTGGATCTATCAAAAAAGATGACGGAATTGCACTAACATTGTAAAGTAGGGCAGTTGGTGAGTCCCATTGCTTTAATTCTGATACCTGAGCCCAATCTAATTTATCAGATTTGATGGCTTTTTCCCATGCTGCTTTATCTTCATCTAAAGAAAAACCTAAAACTGTGAAGTTTTTAGATTTGAATTTATTGAATGATGCCACTAAATTAGGATTCTCTTGCCTACATGGTGCACACCAAGAAGCCCAAAAATCAATTAATACATATTTACCTTTAAAATCGGAAAGCTTAATTATTTTGCCATCAGTGCCTTGAGCGGTAATTTCTGGTGCAATTTGTCCAACAGCAACCTTTTCTGCCATTTCCATTTGTTTAGCAAATGTTTGTATAGATTGGTTATTAGGGAAATTTTCTTTTGCTTGCTTACTATATGCAATTAGTTTGTTTTCATAAGCATCGTGTTTAACGCCTGTTATAATATTTGCCGCAAAAAAAGCAGTTAAACTTTTTGAGTTTTTATCAATAAATTCAAAAGATTTTTTTAAAAAGGGTTCTGCAATTTCTTCTGATTTTTCTGTGTATGCTGCAATTAAAGCATCTTTTTTACCTGGTGCAGATGCGATCAATTTGCTGTATTTTTCTGCTAATTCACCATTTTTTTGAGAATAATAAGAAGTTATTTTGTTATACTCTGTTATTTTTTCAGCCTCTTCAGAACCTTCTAATTGATAAACTGATGCCGCACTTGATAAATCAGCTATAAGCTCTATTTCATCACCAATTTCTCCTATTACAAAATAACCTCTTTGCCCAATAGCTACCTGGTAAAACTCGGGGTTTTCACTTTTAGCTTTTAAAGTAAATTCATGGTTTTCATCTAAAAAAGTAGAGTCAACGGGTTTCATTTGACCCAAGTTATCTAAAACTAAAAGGTAAACTTTTTTAGCATCGCCAATATTTGATAGTTTGCCGTTAATTATAAATTCTTTTTTATTGGTGCAATTATTAAAAATAAGTACTAGACCAAATAATGCTAAAAAAAACTGTTTTCTCATTTTAAACTCTCAATTTTATCAATAATAAGTTGATTCGTTTTTTTAGGATCAACTTTTCCATGAGATAATTTCATTACCTCGCCCATAAACAAACCTATAACTCCTTTTTTACCATTATGGTATTCTTTTACTTTATCTGGAAATTTCTCAATTGCTTGTAAAATGAAACCATCTAATTCGTTGGTATTTTGGCTAACTCCTAAATTTAATTGTTTAACTAAATCGGAAACTATAGCATCAGGATTTTTACATAACTCAACAAAAAGCTTGTCTTTTGCTTGGTTATTTGTAATGGTACCGCTTTCTACTAAATTAATTATTGATGCAATTTCTTTGGCAGGAATGTCTAATTGTTTGAAGGTAATTTGTTTCTCATTCACATAAGATTTTATAGCTCCCATTACCCAATTAGAAGCCATTTTATAATTTTTTGTAAAATTACAAACCTCTAGAAAATAATTTGCAACATATTTTTCTGATGTTAACACCAAAGCATCATAACTTGGCAAACTCATTTCTTGCGTAAACTTTTGATAAAGTTCTTCTGGTAATGCAGGTAAATCAGCTTTTATTTGAGCTAAATATTCATCAGAAATTACAATTGGTAATAGATCTGGTTCAGGGAAATAGCGATAATCATTTGCCATTTCTTTTGATCTTAGCGGAGTAGTTTTACCAGTTACAGCATCAAAATTTAATGTGTTTTGTGCAATAGATTCTCCTTTATTAATCAAATTAATTTGACGCTCTATTTCATGTTCAATTGCTCTTTGAACGTTTTTAATGGAATTAAGATTTTTAACTTCACAACGGTTGCCTAACTTGGTTTCTCCTTTTAATCTTACAGAAACGTTTGCATCGCAACGCATAGAACCTTCTTCCATATTCCCATCGCAAATTTCTAAATAGCGTACTAACTTTCTAAGTTCTGTTAAATAAGCAGCAGCCTCATCGCCAGAACTAATCATGGGCTCAGTAACGACCTCTAAAAGTGCTACACCAGCTCTGTTTAAATCAATGTAAGAGTATTTTAGGTCAACATCGTGAATGCTTTTTCCAGCATCTTCTTCCATGTGAATTCTGTTAAGAATAATGTCTTTTTCAGTTCCATTCTCCAACCTAATTTTTAATTTTCCACCTAAACAAATAGGTTCATTATCTTGCGTAATTTGGTAACCTTTAGGCAAATCTGCATAGAAATAATTCTTCCTATCAAAGAAATTGTATTGATTTATTTTACTATCAATTGCTAAACCTAATTTGGTAGCATATTTAATAGCTTTCTCATTACCAATGGGTAATGCGCCAGGTAGGCCCAAAGAAACTGCGCTTATATTTTGATTTGGTAAATTACCAAAGGTTGCTGAATCTGAACAAAATGCTTTAGATGCTGTAGATAATTGAACATGCACTTCTAGACCAATTACAGCTTCGTACTGTTCAAAATTGTTTAAAATAAGATTCATTTTGTAATTAAAAGTTTACCAAAAGGCTTGTTTTGTTGTGATTTTCAAATATAATTTAAATACCTACAAATTGTCAAAGAAAAAGAATTATTATTAATTTGTTAAATATTTAACTATTGTGGGATATATAATTAAGAGTTTTATTTTAATTATGCTCTAAAATCAGGATTTGATTTACAAATAGTTAAATTATAAAATTGATAATTTGATGCCATTTGAAAATGATAAGTGATAAAATAATTAATATAGACCAATATATTGCCGGTTTCCCAACAGAAACTCAACAATGTTTACAAACAATTAGGCAGACAATTAAAGAGGTTTTACCTGAGGCAAAGGAAACCATCAGTTATGGTATTCCCACTTTTAAATTGAATGGCAATTTGGTTCACTTTGCAGCCTATAAATATCATATTGGATTGAGGCTTTGGTTTATTTTAAAGATGAAATTAGTGGATATAAATGTGCAAAAGGCGCTAAACAATTTCCTTTAAATGAACCCTTACCTTTAAAGTTCATAAAAGAAATGACGCTTTACAGGGTGCAACAAAGTAAAAAATATTAAAATATTAATCAATAATTTAAACTACTTTTAGTGTTTAACTTTATAAGTTATTTTACCTAACCCAATATGAAAAATATACTATCTGCAATTTTGCTATTCCTTGTAATTGAAACAAATTATTGTAACGCACAAACTATCAATTATGAGGAATCTTTAATATTAGCACAAGAAAAATCAAAGAGTTTAAGTAAAATTTTACTTATTAGAATTGATAGTGAATTTTCTAATGAAAATTTAAAAAAAGAAATTTCTAATCCTGATATCATCAAAATTTTAAATAAAGATTTTATAAATTACAGAGGTAACTCTTCAGAAATAGAGCTATCAAGGTATCTTAGAAATTTTAACATAAGTTTTTTTCCATGTTTACTTTATTTTGATGTTAAGGGAGGATTGATTTTTATTGATTTTGGGATTTACAATCAAACCAATGAATTTTTAGAAACTATAAAAAAAGTTAATGTCTTAAATAAAGAAAAATCTATAATTGATTATGATGATGAATATAAAGCAGGGAAATTTGATAGGTATTTCTTGAAAAATTATATTAAAAAAAGAATGAGTTTAGGAATTACTTCTAATTATTTTTTAATTGATAAATATATTGATTTTCTTGAAGTTCCGGAGTTAAGTGATTATAATGAAGTACTGTTTATTTTAAAAGCGGGGCCTTTAGCTCAAGGGAAAGCACATCGTTTAATTTCTGTAAACAGCAAAATAATTGATAGCATTTATAAAACAGAACCTATTAATGTATTGAAAGAAATAGACGAAACAATTATTACAAATACTATGAATGTAGCAGTAAAAAATAAATCTTTTGCTTGGGCTAATGCAGCATCAAATTATACTAGGCTAAGCTGGGGTAAAAACTATGTCCAAGCAGATTTAAATGCTACAAGCAAATTAATTTCTTATTATAAAGCAGTTAAGGATACTGCTAATTTTTTAAGAACTGCCTCTTATTTTTACGATAGATATTATTTGAATATAAGTAAAGATTCTGCAGATAGAAGAAAGATTGAAGATTCAAAAAAAATAAATACTTCTGGTATTAAAGGAAAAATGTTTTTTTCGTACAGTAACCTTCCTCAACCTGTTGCTTACGAACTTAATAATGCCGCAGCTTATGTAATTCAAACGGGTACAAAAAATCCATTTTATATTTCTAAAGCTTTAGCTTGGAGTAAAAGAGCTTTAGAATTGCAGGATGTTTATGGTTTTTATGATACGTATGCACATTTACTTTATTTATCCGGTTACTATAAAGAATCAGAATATAATCAACAAATAGCGATAGACATGGCTAAAAAGAAAAAATTACCTTATGAGTTTTTAGAAAAACAACTCTTAAAAATAAAAGAACGTACATTATAAAACTATCATAGTGCAATTGTAATATTTTAGTGCTTAATCTACTTATAAATTGAACTTTAAGCATATTTAAGAAATATTTAATTTCTGATATGCGAAAAATAATACTTTTATCTTCATTCACATTTTGCGCACTTTTAACTTTTGGGCAAAAAGCGCCCTTAAATCATTCTGTTTACGATGAATGGCAAAATGTAGCTAACAAACAAATTAGTATCCAAGCTAAGTGGGTTGGTTATAGTGTTACACCACAGGCTGGTGATGCCAATTTATTTGTAAAAAACCCGAAAACAACTGCAATTGCTTTTAACTACCCAAGGGTAGAAAATTTTTCTTTTACAAAAGACGAAGAGTTTTTAGCTTTTTTAATTAAGCCAAGTTATGCCGATGTAAGAAAAGCAAAAATTAAAAAGAAAAAGCCTGATGAAATGCCCAAAGATTCTTTAGGGATTTTAAATTTTGGCAGTAAAAATTTACAGAAAATAGCTAATGTAAAATCTTTTGCATTGCCAGAAAATAATAGTAATGTTTTAGTTTATTTACTGGATAAAGAACTAGCAGATACTACAAAAGCAAAAAAGCCAAATAAAAAAACTGACAGTGATTATTTCTTTGCTGATGAAGAAGCTAAACCAGCGGCTTCAAAAGAGGGAACTGTTTTAGTTTTAAAGTATTTAAAAAGTAACAACGATGTAACTTTTAAAGGTGTTACAGATTATTTGTTAAGCAAAAATGGAGCATACCTATTATATAATGCCACAGCAGTAAAAAAAGATTCCGCTACTAAAGCTGGTGTTTTTATATTTGAAATTGCTACTAAAAAAACAACAAATCTTACGTCTGGTAAAGGAATTTATAAAAATTTTGTTTTTGATGAAGAAGCAAATCAATTGGCTTTTGTAGGTAATAAAAGTGCAGAAAAAGCTTTAGTAAAGCCATTTGATTTATATTTATACAACTTTAAAACGGATAGTGCTAACGTTGTAGTTACAAAAAACACTGCTGGCATGCCATTAGAAAATACTGTAAGTGAAAATGGCAAAGTGTTTTTTAGCAAAAACGGGAATAGGTTGTTTTTTGGTACAGCACCAATACCTGTTGCAAAAGATACTACCATAGTAGATTTTGAAGTTGCTAAAGTGGATATATGGAATTATCAGGATGATTATTTGCAGCCTATGCAGTTGGCAAACTTAAGCAGAAAGCTGAAAGAGAGCTATTTAGCGATGGTTGATTTAAAGAGTGGTAAATTTACTCAAATAGCAACCGAAGAACTAAATAACGTTGATTTACCAGAAGATGCTAACGGAGATTTTGCTTTAATTTCTTCTGATTATGGGAACAGAGTATCTATGCAGTGGGAAGGTTCAACTTTAAGAAGTGCATATATTTATAATCTTGCAACAGGAAATAAAACATTAATTAATAAAGATGCTAGGGCAAATTATAGATTTTCGCCTAAAGGTAATTATGTTGCTTGGTTTGATAGAAAAGAACAAAATTGGTACACTTACAGTAATTTAACAAGTAAAAAAGTAAAACTTTTACAAGCAAAAGGGATTAGTTTTGGAGACGAAGAAAATGATGTACCTGATGATGCTAGTGATTATAGCTACGCCGGTTTTACCGAAGATGAAAAACAAATTTTAATTTACGATAGATATGATATTTGGGCATACAACCCAGAAACAGGTTTAGGTAAAAATTTAACGAACGGCTACGGACGTACCAATCAAATAACTTTTAGATACATACATTTAGATAAGGAAAAGAAGGCCATTAAATTAAAAGGAGATATTTTATTAACTGCTTTTAATAACGTGAACAAACAAAACGGTTTTTACAGTCATTCTTTATCAAAAATTGGTAATCCCATTAAAATTGTAATGGATGATTACAGTTTTTCTACCCCAATTAAAGCGAAAGATATTAACCAATATATTTACGAAAAAGACAACTACAAAGAATCAGCAAACGTATATTTTTCATCAGATTTTAAGTCTGAAGAGAAATTAAGTGACATCAATCTTCAACAAAGTAATTACAATTGGGGAACAGCAGAATTGGTAAACTGGACAACTCCAAAAGGATACAAAGCAACCGGAGTTTTATATAAACCAGAAGATTTTGACCCAAATAAAAAGTACCCAATGTTGGTGTATTTTTATGAGAAAGTTTCTGATAATTTATTTAACTATCAAGCACCAGCACCAACACCTTCTCGTTTAAATATAAGCTATTTTGTAAGTAATGGTTATTTGGTGTTTACGCCAGATATTAGTTACGAAATTGGTTATCCGGGAAAATCTGCAGAAGAGTTTATTAATTCTGGAGTTGATTTTTTAGCAAAAAACACATGGGTTAATGCTGCTAAAATTGGTATCCAAGGACAAAGTTGGGGTGGTTATCAAGTTGCACATTTAATTACAGTAAATAATAAATATGCTGCTGCATGGTCTGGTGCACCAGTGGTAAATATGTTTTCTGCTTATGGTGGCATACGTTGGCAAAGCGGAATGAATAGGCAGTTTCAGTATGAAAAAACACAGAGTAGGATTGGAGCAACTATTTGGGAAAAGCCAGAGTTGTATGTAGAAAACTCGCCTTTGTTTAAAATGCCAAATGTGCAAACACCAGTTGTAATTATGGCAAATGATGGAGACGGAGCTGTGCCTTGGTACCAAGGGATTGAAATGTTTACGGCATTGCGTAGATTAGGTAAGCCAGTTTGGATGCTTAATTATAACGGCGAGGAGCATAACTTAATAAAACGAGAAAACCGAAAAGACATATCAATTAGGGAGCAACAATTTTTTGACCACTACCTAAAAGATGCACCTGCGCCAGTTTGGATGATTAAAGGAGTACCTGCAACAGAAAAAGGAAAAAATTGGGGGTTTGAATTGGTGAAATAGATAATTGACTATAGTCTATTTACAAACGCCAACTGATTTTCATCAGCTGGCGTTTTATTTTTCTGAATTATACAAGGTTTAAAAAAAATCATATTTAGCTTTGGTCTGGTCTTTGCTTTTTTAGTTAAAAACAAAAATCATGGAAACTAATAAAAAAGAAAATCAAAAGAATTTATTTGGTAAAGAAGCAATCGATAAATTAAAAGATATTGCAACCAGTGCAGAAAACTGTTTCTTTTGTACCAGCATTAAAACCGGAATACCAATGTCCGTTAGGCCAATGTCCATTTTACAAGTTGATGATGAAGGTAACTTATGGTTTATGACTGGTAAAGACACTTACAAAAAAGAAGAAATAGAAGCAGACCCATTTACGCATCTTTTCTTTCAAGAAAATAAAAATTCTGGATTTTTAAATATTTACGGAATTACAGAATTTGTAGAGGACCAAAAAAAAGTAGATGAACTTTGGAATCCTTTATTAAAAGTTTGGTTTACTGAAGGTAAAGAAGACCCAACAATACTTTTATTAAAAGTAGTACCAACAAATGTTTATTATTGGGACAATAAACATGGTGATACGATTGCTTTTGCAAAAATGGTTACCTCTTTGGTAATTGGGAAAAGTATGGATGACAGTGTTGAAGGAAAATTAGAGTTTTAAATCAATAAAATTTATACTGGGCGGCTGTAAGAAACAGTTGCCCTTTTTTATGACTTTAGCGTTAGTCTGCCTAAATAATTATCATTTAGGTTTTGATAAACAACTTGCAATTCCCAACCGCATTCTAAAGCAACTTTCCTCATTTCAAACTCATCGATATAAAGCCAAGCAAACCATTCGCCTTTTTCTCCATTATATTCATATTGGTAATCAGTTTCTCCATAATAAGGGTCTGCAGATCTATCTAAATCTTCATATAGGTAGGAAACATCAGACGAATCAAAAAGTATTTGCCCATTAGGATGGAGTATGGTTTTAGCAAAATTTAAAAATATTTTTAAGTCATCAATATATCCAACAAAACCAATTCCGTTCATCATTAAAAGTAAAGTGTCAAATTTTTCTTCTCTGTAATTAAAAACATCCGCACCAACTACATTTTTAACACCTCTGATTCGCATAATTTCACAAGCACCTTCAGAAACATCAATTGCGGTAACATCAAAACCCTTATTTTGTAAAGCTAATGTATGATTTCCTGTACCTGCGCCTAAATCTAGAACTCTGCCTTTGCATAAATTTAGTGCAATGGTTTCTGCTTCTGGCATGGTACATTCATCCCTAAAAAACATTTCAATGGGATAGTCTTCTGCTTCGCCATAATGGTTATGCAATAAAAGTGCTATATCCTTTTTACCATTAAAACAATCTTTTAAAACGGTACCGTAAATATCTTTATTTATCATTATTTTGATTTTATAGAATGCTTTTGAGCGCTAATAATTTCTCCAAAACAGAGTTACAAATATCAATATTTTATAAAAACATCACTATAAGTTTATGCTTGGTATAGAATAAATAATTACCGAGTTTTTTAAATACCATTTGATCAGTTATTTTGTTGTTAAATTATTTGATATTTCAATTTAAATACTATCTTTAATTTATGGGAATTTGTTTAATTACAAAATAAACCAAACCTATTTTTCATAGTCAAAACTGACTGTTAACACACCATGTTTAAAAATTTTGTAAAATGCATAGTAATATTGCTGTGCTTAATAGCTAGTTTGAATTCGTTTGGGCAAGGCGCTTCAAATAAAGGCACCGAATTTTGGTTGGGCTATGGAAAGCATGTCAGTGTTGGTCAAATGGTTCTATATATAACTTCTGATGTTAATACTACAGCAACTGTAACTATTCCAGGTTTAGGTTTTACCCAAACAGTAACAATTACTGCTAACCAAGTTCAATTTGTAGATATTCCAACTTCTGCTCACTTAAATAATGATGGTCGATCACAAAATGCCATTCATGTCACCTCTCTTAAGCCAGTAATTGTTTACGCACATATTTATCAAAATTCTGTTTCTGGCGCTACTTTAGTGTTGCCTGTAAATACATTAGGTAAAGATTATTACTCTATCAATTACAAACAAGAATCTAACTCAACAAATTCTGTTTCTTGGTTTTTTGTAGTTGCTGTAGAAGATGATACTCAAGTAGAAATTACTCCCACAGCTGCAACACAAGGTGGTTGGGCAGCAAACTCCCAAAATATTATTTCTTTAAAGAAGGGAGAGATTTATAATGTTTTGGGAACATTTACAAATTTTGGTGGTACTTCTAGTGGTGGAGATTTAACTGGGTCTAGAATAAAATCAATATCTAGTAGTAATGGTACTTGTAAAAAAATAGCTGTTTTTTCTGGAAGCAGTAAGATTTCTATTAATTGTTTAAATTATAATTTTACTGGTGCAAATCCAGGTTCAGCAGACAATTTATTTCAGCAAGCTTACCCAACTTCAACATGGGGTAAAAGCTTTATTACTGTACCACATAAGGATAGAAATTTTGTAATTTATAGAGTAATTAAAAGCGACCCTACTGCTGTGGTTACTTTAAATGGGAGTATAATACCAAATTCAAGTTTTGTTAATAGTTTTTATTATCAGTTTGCAAGTCAAAGCGTGGATGAAATTAGTTCAGATAAACCTATTCAATTGGTTCAATATGCTGTAACTCAAAATAGAAGCATAACATGTACAAATAATGCTGGCGATGTTGGCGATCCAGAAATGATTTTCTTAAATCCGTTGGAGCAAACATTAACTCAAATTACAATGTACTCAACCCCGCGTTTTTCTATTACTAAACATTTTATAAATGTGGTGATAAAAAGTACTGGTGTTGCAAGTTTCAAATTAGATGGAGTTAATGTTGCAAATCAATTTTTATTAGTACCAAATAATCCTAGTTATTCTTATGCACAATTATCTGTTACAGAAGGTACTCATAACCTTTTATCTGATGAGGGTTTTAATGCTACCGCCTATGGTTTCGGAAATGCCGACTCTTATGGATACGCCGCTGGGGCTAATTTAACTGCTTTTGGTATAGACCCGGTTTTAAAGGGCAACACTTCTTCAAGTGTTCAAACTGGTTGTGTGGGTGTTGAGTATAGTTTAAATTTGAAACTTCCATATGAAGCCTCAGATATTCAATTTGACAATGGTGATGGTAGTGGTTTGAAATACATTACTCTGCAACCAATTTTACCTAATGAAGTTAAAGATGGTGTAACAATTTACAATTACTCGCTAATTTCCTCCATAACTTTTACAAAAGATTATACCTATAGTTATAAAATTAGAACAACTAAACCAACCGCTGATGCGTGTGGAACTGGAGACGAATTTGTATTTGATTTTATTATAAACCCTTTGCCTGTTGCAGATTTTAATTTAGCAGCCAAAGCTTGTTTAAATAATTTAATTAATTTTTCTACAATTGATATCCCAACCCAAACCATTACAGATTATTTATGGGATTTTAATGGCGAAGGACGACCATCAACTAACAAAAATGCTCAATATGCTTTTAATACATCTGGACTTAAAAGCATAAAGCTTTCAGTAAAATCTGCCGAAGGTTGCTGGTCTGATTTGGTGGTGAAGAATATTGAAATAGTTCCTTTACCGGTTGCCAACTTTTCTAACAATGCGATAACCTGCGTAAATAATCAAATTAATTTCACCAATCAATCTACCACAGTAGATGGTATTATGAAATACGATTGGGATTTTGGCGACCCAACTTCAACGGATAATATTTCTTTGTTAGAAAATCCATCACATACTTTTGTTGCTGTTGGAACTTATAACATTAAACTTATTGTTACCACTGATTTAGGCTGTGCAGACACCATAATCAAACAAATAACAATTAACCCTCTTTCAATTGTAGATTTTGAAACCCCAGATATTTGTTTAAGTGATGCTTCTGCATTGTTTACCAATAAAACCACAATAAGTGATAACTCTGCTTTAACTTATTTTTGGAATTTTGGTGATCCAGCTTCTGGAGCTAACAACACCTCAGCTTCACCAAACCCAACACATAAATACTCAGTGGCTAAAGATTATGATGTTACATTAACCGTAACAAGTGCCAAAGGCTGTATAACAACAATAACTAAAAAATTCACAGTTAATGGCAGTACACCAAAGGCTGATTTTATAGTTCAGAATGAAAGTGCTTTATGTAGCAACCAAACTGTAAATTTTACAGATAACTCTACGGTAGATTTTGGAGAAATCACTAAAATTGAATGGGTTTATGACAACTCAAATCCTGCGGTTAAAGAAATAGATAACAATCCTAATTTAAGAAGTTCAGCTGCAAAAAAAATATATACACATACTTATCCAACATTTTACAGTCCGGCGCAAAAAACTGTTAATGTTACCATGACAGCATATTCTGGTATTGAATGTTTAAATACTCAACCTAAATCAATCATTTTAAAAGCAATTCCAAAAGCAGATTTTACTTTACCTGATGGTTGCTTACCAAATGGAGAAGCATTATTTACTAATTTATCAACCTTTGTTGGTGCTAAACTGGGCTTAACTTATTTATGGGATTTTGGTGAAGGAAGCAATCAAACATCAAAAATTGAAAATCCAACTCATCAATACAGGGCAGCAGGAACTTATCAAGTAACCTTAACCGTTACCGCTGCCAATGGTTGTAGTGAAACGATAATAAAGCCATTTACTGTTAAAGGTGCCATTGCTAATACAAACTTTACAGTATTAAATAGCAATGGCTTGTGTAGTGATACTGAGGTTACTTTTGTTGATAATACCAACATCAGTTTTGGGCAATTAAATAAAGTAGAGTGGTTTTTTGATAACGATAATCAACCTAATAATGCTGCTTATAACCTCATAGATAATAATCCACCTGTAAGAAGTGAAATTCAAAAAACCTATATTTTTAAATACCCTGTTTTTAACACTCCGCTTGAAAGAATTATTAATGTAAAAATGAGAACCACTTCTGGCGATAATTGTGTAAGTGAAGTTATTAAATCAATTACTTTAAAAGCGGTACCAAATGTTGTTTTCAATACTTTAACTAATGTATGTGCCGAGGTTTTACCTTATAAAATTACACAAGCATCAGAAACAAGCGGAATGCTTGGTAACGGAGTTTACAGCGGTAAAGGCATTGCTGCCGATGGCTTGTTTTCTCCGGCAATGGCAGGAGTGGGGATACATCCCATTACTTATACTTTTACAGGAGAAAATAATTGTCAAACTGCAAAAACGCAAGACATTGAAGTTTATGAAACACCAAAACTTGATGCCGGAACAGACAAAGTAATTTTGTTAGGTGGAGAAATTCTTTTAGATGCAATTGCCGTTGGAAAAAATGTGAGTTATAAATGGACACCGTCAACTGGTTTAAATAGAGACGATGTATTAAACCCTATAGCATCCCCAGTAGAAGATATTACTTACACATTAACACTTAAAAGTGATGAGGGTTGTACCATTATTGACGAAGTTTTTGTACAAGTTTTAAAATTCCCTGAAATCCCAAATACTTTTACTCCAAATGGGGATGGTGTAAATGATACTTGGAACATTAAATATTTAAGTAGTTATCCAAATGCATCTATTAAAATTTTTAATAGGTATGGTAAAGAAGTTTTCAGGGCAAATGATTATACAACACCTTGGGATGGTAGATTAAACAATGAGTTTTTACCACAGGGCGTATATTATTATGTAATTACAGCAAAAGATGGCGAATTAAAATATAGCGGTTCTGTAACAATAGTAAAATAAATTGAACTGTTAAATTGGATAAAAAAGGAATATAATTTAATGAAGATAATTGCTGTTTTTTTAACTATTTATTTTACGTTTACTATTGGTTTAGATGCGCAGCAAAAACCCCAATACACGCAGTATATTCTTAATAATTACATTGTAAATCCTGCTTTAACGGGTATTGAAAGTTATATCGACGTAAAAGCAGCAACTCGCCAACAATGGACTGGTTTGCAAAACGCCCCAGAAACCAGTTATTTTACAGCTCACATGCCTTTAGGAAATACAAATGAATGGGGTGGTGCAACTTCATCTGGTATGGTAGGAGAAAACCCTTTGGGAATAAGCTATAAAACAGATTACAAAGCTTCTGACCCTCACCATGGTATTGGTATTATGGCGGTTATAGATAAAACAGGGCCAATTAGTACTACAACAGCAAATATAACCTACGCTTATCATTTGGGTTTAGCACCCAGAATAAATTTATCGGTAGGAGTTGGTGTAGGAATTAACAGAACCAGTTTAAATACTGCCGATATAACCTTAGATGACCCAAACGACGCGGCTATTATAAATAATGGTACAATCAACAAACTTAAACCTGATGTTAATTTAGGAATATGGCTTTATTCTGCAGAATTCTTTTTTGGTACATCTGTTCAGCAAATTTTACCTCAAACCATATCTTTTATTTATAATGCTAACGCTAATGCGGGTAAAACGGTACCTCATTATTTTGTCACCACTGGTTACAGGTTTTGGCTTAATGATGATATTACAGTTATCCCTTCTGTAATGTTAAAATATGTGAATCCAACGCCTTTATCAATAGATTTAAATACAAAAATTGCATTCAGAAATAAAGTTTGGATAGGAGGGGCCTACCGCAAAAACGATTCTTTTTCTGGGATGTTAGGCTTTAATTTAGGTTCGCTTTTAAATGTGGGCTACGCTTATGATTTTACAACATCAGCATTAAATACAGTATCAAACGGTTCGCATGAAATAGTTATTGGTTTAACATTAAACAACCGTTACCAAGTTACTTGCCCCAAAAATTTCTAATCAAAAAAATAAAAACTTCTTCTTTTATACTCTATAAAAAATAACGACCTTCATTTTTTTAGTTAAAAGAGTAAAATAATGTCTAAAAACAAAAACGAATATTCGTTTTGGAGTAAGTATAAACAGTTTGCAGGTAATGAAATTATGTTATATGTAATAATGATTGTTGGTATTATATTAGGCATTATCATATTTAGCTAGTTTTAAAATCAAAATCCAATTTATTTAACCCATAAAAATGAAACTCAATTTAAAACGTCCATTAGCATTTTTCGATTTAGAAGCCACGGGTATTAACGTAGCTTCGGATAGAATTGTCGAAATCTCTATTTTAAAAGCGATGCCTAATGGCGATGAGGAAGTTAAAACCCTTAAAATTAATCCAACAATTCCAATTCCTTTAGAAACATCTTTAATTCATGGTATTTATGATGAGGATATTAAAGATGCTCCAAAATTTAAAGAAGTAGCACAAGATATAGTTGAGTTTTTAGCCGATGCAGACTTGGCCGGATACAATTCAAATAAGTTTGATATCCCGATGTTAATGGAAGAATTTTTACGTGTTGGAGTTAATTTTGAAATTGACGATAGAAAATTTGTTGATGTACAAAATATTTTCCACCAAATGGAACAACGTACATTAAAAGCAGCGTACAAATTTTATTGTGGAAAAGATATTATTAATGCACACTCTGCCGAAGCAGATATTAAAGCAACTTACGAAGTTTTATTAGCTCAAATACAAAAATATGAAGGTAAAAACTTTGAAGATAAAAAAGGCAATGTTAGCCAGCCAGTGGTTAATGATGTTGAAGGCCTACACAATTTTACAAACCTAAATAAACCTGTTGATTTTGCGGGAAGAATGGTTTTTAATGATGATGATGTAGCCTGTTTTAATTTTGGAAAACACAAAGGTAAACCTGTTTTTGATGTTTTTGAGCAAGAGCCTAGCTATTATGCTTGGATGATGAATGGTGATTTTCCCCTCTATACTAAAAACAGGTTAGAAAAATATTGGAAAGCTTTTAAAGAGCAAAAAAATGAGGTAAAACAACAGGCACAAAAACCAAAAGAAGTTGTGAAAGCTGCAAATCCAAAACCTCAGCAACAAACTCATACCAAAAAGGAAGAAGATACATCACCTGCTGATGGAGATATGCTGCAAATGTTAGCTAATAAATTTAAAAAAATATAAGATGGTAATTCTTGAAAATGAACATTTAAAAGTTGCTATAAGTAGTCTTGGTGCACAGATTCATTCTATCAACGAAAAATTGGATGGCACAGAATATATGTGGCAAGCAAACCCAGCTGTTTGGCCTTTTCATGCACCAAATTTATTTCCCGTTGTTGGTGGTTTAAAAGACAATACTTTAAATGTTAATCAAAAACAATATACATTAGGTCGTCATGGTTTCGCTCGCACCAGTAATTTTAGAAGAATTGAGTCTGCACCACACCAAGCCATTTTTGAATTACGATATGACGAGGAAACTCTAAAAATTTACCCATATAAATTTGATTTTCAGGTCATTTACCATTTAGAGGGAAGAACCTTAAGAGTTTCTTATAAAGTAATTAATATGGATGAAGGCTCGATTTACTTCTCTGTTGGTGCCCACCCAGCATTTAATATTCCCTTAGCTGAAAATGATAATTTTGAAGATTATTATTTAGAATTTAATAAAGAGGAAAAATTGATAACACATAAATCTTCCACAAACGGCTTATTAAGTGGAGAAACTCTAGCAATTGCTACACCGAACCAGAAACTTTTTTTAACCAGAGATTTGTTTAAAGATGATGCATTGGTATTTAAAAATATTAAATCTCGTGAGGTTATATTAAAAAGTACTAAGCATAGTAAACAAGTGAAAGTGAGTTATCCGCATTTAACATTTTTAGGTATTTGGACCAAGGGAGATGCACCTTTTATTTGCATTGAACCTTGGTTGGGTTGTTCTGATACAGAAGGACCTGCAAAAGATATTTCAGAAAAAGAAGGTATTCAAATGTTAAAACATGGGCATGTTTTTGAAACAGATTATTCTATAACTGTTTAAATAAAACTAATTAAAACTAAAAGACTGCAATTTCTATTTTAAAATTGCAGTCTTTTTTTACTTTAAATTTTATTTAAGTTATTAAGCTAGTAATATGGTAATTAATGTTTTAATATTAACTTATTTTAGTTCTCTTATCACTTTAGCTGGGTTTCCAACTGCCATACTATTATCAGGAACATCTTTGGTAACCACACTTCCGGCACCAATAACGCAATTGTTTCCAATGTTTACACCTGGTAAAATAATTGAATTTCCCCCAATCCAACAATTATCTCCAATAGTTACAGGTTTAGAAAATTCTAAAGTTTTACGAGTTTCAGCATCTAATGGGTGCGAAGCAGCATAAATTTGAACACCTGGGCCAAATAAAACATGCGAACCAATATTTATTTTCATGGTATCTAAAACCACGCAGTTTACATTAAAATATACATTATCGCCACAATTGATATTATAACCATAATCACAATGGAAAGGCGGCTCTACGTAAAAGTTTTTACCAGTATTTGGTATTAATTCTTTTAAAATAGTTTTAGCAGTTTTAGTTACTAAATATTCTGTAACATTAATTTGTCTAAGCAATCTTTTTGCATGTCTTCTTTCTTTTAAAAGTTCCTCGTCTGCTGCTAAATACATCTCGCCAGCAAGCATTTTTTCTTTTTCAGATTTCATTTTCTTAAGAATAAAAAAACGGAAAAAGGGTTGCTTTTTCCGTTTAAAATTTATGTTAATATTTTTAATTAATCTTTTCTTCCACCAAAAATAGAGAAACTTACATAACGTTGAGGGTTTGATTTTACGTCAATCATTAAATTATCTAAATTCTTTGCAGAGTTATTAAGGTTGTCATAAAGCTTCTGATCGTTTAATAATAAAGCAATAGAACCTGTTCCGCTGTTTATTTTGTTAACACTAGTTTGTAATTCCATTACTGCTTTATTGGCGTTATCAATGGTAGTTTTAATATCTGTGTTAGCTAACTGAGTAGAAAAAGAATCCATGTTTTTTAACATTGAGGTAATCTTTTCATTGTTGTTTTTTAAATTATTAGAAATTGACTCTGCATTAGCTAAAATAACATCAATTCTTCTTGCTTGAATACCTACAGCACCATCTACGGTTTTAGATGTAGATTCTAAAGTTTCTAAAGTACGGGCAATGCTGGTAAAGCTTCTATTTATATTTTTCTGAAAATCTGGGTTTAAAATTAAATTTACAGATGTTAAAACAGAATCTAATCTTGAAACAATCATTTGAGCCTTTTTTTGTACAGGTTCAACTTGTTCCATAATATTGGCTTGTACATTAGCATTTAATGTGTCACCATCAATCGCATATTTTAAGCTATTACCTAAATCAAAAACTACAGCCTTACTTCCTAGTAAATCAGTACTTTCAAGCCTTGCTATGGTATTACTTGGAATTTGATACTTAGGGTCAACTTTAAATTGCACTAAAATTTGACCATTTGCTTGTAATATTAATGAAGACACTCGGCCAATTTGGTAACCATTTACCAACACAGGTTTTGAGATGGCTAAACCATCAACTTTATCATACTTGGCGTAAAACTCGTTCTCACTAGAGAAAACATCGTTTCCTTTTAAAAAGTTATAACCAATTATGAAAATAGCAATAGCAATTGAAGCTAATATGCCAACTTTGGTTTCGTTAGAAATTTTCAAATCTTTAAATTTTAATAATTAATTTTTTTTAGTTCTCAACCATTTTTTTGTAGTTCACAATTGCATTCACAATGTTACCTACAATTTCATTTTGTCCCTCTTCAGAATTCATGTATTTTTCTTCCTCTGGGTTACTGATAAAGCCAATTTCCGTTAATATTGCAGGCATTCCAGCTCTTTGTAAAACGGCCAATCCTTGTTCTTTAACGCCTCTATCAACTCTACCAGATTTTTTGTATTCTTCCTGCACTAATGATGCCAATCTAATGCTTTGATCTCTGAAAGCATTTTTCATTAAAGAAAAAATAATATAACTTTCTGGGTCATTAGGGTCAAAACCGTCATAATTACTTTTATAATCCTTTTCTAAAAGAACAGACGCATTTTCTCTTACCGCAGCATCTTGCTCAGCTAATCTGTTAAAACCAGCAACAAAAGTTTCAGTTCCTCTTGTAACGGGGTTAGGTATGCTCCTATAATAAGCTTTACCATTAACAACGTAACGCTGTCTTATTAAAGGCATTGAATTACAATGTATAGAAATAAAAATATCTGCCTTTTCTTTGTTTGCTAAATTAATCCTTTCATATAATTTAACAAAAACATCTGTTTTTCTGGTGTAAACAACTCTTACGTCAGGTAGTCTTTCTTCAATTGTTTTTCCTAATCTTAAAGCAACTTCAAGTGCAACATTTTTTTCTTTAGACATTGCACCATGGGTAGATCCATCTTCCCCTCCATGTCCAGCATCTATAACAATTGTTTTTATTTTAGTAGATGTTGATAAATAATTCTCATTAATGTCTGATTTTAAAGAGCTAAATACAAAAAAAGTAAAACTTGTTAGTATTAAACATTTAATAAACCTTTTGGATGTTGTAATTTTCATTAATTTTGGACGTTTTTGATAAACTTGCTTGCAAAAATATTATTCTTTTTTGATTTTGAAATTTACCTATATATTTTTTACTTGTGCTTTACTATTTGTAAACATTGTTTCAAAAGCAAATGTATTATACCAGCAAGATACAATAAAAAATATAGCAGTTGCAGATAGTACAATTACTCCTAAAACGGATACTTTAAAGAAAAATTCTAAGAAAGGTGAAATAACAGACGTAATTAAAGCAGTAGCTTCTGATTCCTCTTTTTACGATGTAAAAAACAATATGATGTATTTGTATGGTAATGGTAGAATTACATACGGAGACAAAGAAATTGATGCAGGTTATATAAAGATAAATTATAAAGACAATACCATATTTGCAAAAGGAATAACAGATTCTTTAGGTCGTTTTTCTGGCTTACCTATTTTTAAAGATCCATCACAAGGTGCACTTACCGCCGATTCTGTTTTCTATAATTTTAAAACCTCGAAAGGTAAAATATTTCAAGTGTACTCTGAACAAGACGGTGGCTATATTACCGGTGGAAAAATAAAAAAGCAAGTAAATAATGAGGTTCACTTAAAAGATGTAACTTATTCTACTTGTAATTTGCCATCTCCACATCAACATTTTGGTATCATTATTACAAAAGGTATTGCAACAGAAAACCAGATAGTAACTGGGCCAGCTTATATGGTTATTGAAGATGTTCCTTTGCCATTTATAATTCCATTTGGCTTTTTCCCTAAACCAAATAAAAGAGCATCGGGTATTTTGTTACCACAAGTTGGTGAAGACCCAACATTAGGGTTTTTCTTAAGAGATTTCGGCTATTACATCGGTTTAAACGACTTTTGGGATTTAACATTAAAGGGCGGTGTTTTTTCAAAAGGATCTTATGAAGCAAATGTTGCCAGTAGGTACACTAAAAGGTATAAGTATAATGGAAATATTTTCTTTTCTTATTCATCACGTAAGTTTGGGGTAGAAGGCACAGAAGAATTTGAAAATCCAACAAAAGATTTCCAGATAAGATGGTCACATACTCAAAATGCAAATGCCCGCCCAGGTACTAATTTTGGTGCTTCTGTAAATGCAAGTACAAGAGGAGCTTTTAGAAATTTACCCGGTTCTAGCTATCAGCAAATTGTGCAAAATCAATTAAGCTCTAGTATATCTTACAGTAAAAACTGGGCAAACTCTCCATTTAGTTTAAGTACAGCTTTAACCCATAGTCAAGATTTAACATCTGGTTTAGTATCATTAAACTTACCAAGTTTAAATTTTAGCATGACAACTTTAAACCCATTTGACTCTAAAGATAGAATTGGAGAGCAAAAGTGGTTTCAAAGAATTGCAGTAGGTTATGCTTTGCAAGCAGATAATCAATTAAATACAATAGATTCTTTGCTTTTTAGAAGTGAAAGTTTAAGCAAAGTAAGAAGTGGAGTTCAACATAATATTCCCATTTCTATGTCGTCAAAAGTTTTGAAATACTTTCAGTTTAGCCAAAATATAAACTACAGCGAAAAATGGTATTTTCAAACCATTAGAAAAAGCTATTTAGCAAGGCCAACACCAACTGGTACTATAGATTCTATCGCTATTGATACCATTCCAGGTTTTAGAAGAGCATCCGAATATAGTGTAGGTGGTAGCTTAAATACCAAAATTTACGGTATTGTTAATTTTAAGAAAGGTAACTTAATGGCTATAAGGCATGTGCTAACACCAAATGTTGGTTTTTCTTATCGTCCAGATTTTGGGCAGGCTAAATATGGGTATTATGACAGCTTGCAAAGCAATCAATTTGGTGCAAGAACGGCTTATTCTATTTTTGAAAACAGTTTGTACGGAGGGCCAGGTAATGGTAAAAGTGCAGCCATTAATTTTGGTTTAGAAAATAACATAGAAATTAAGGTTAGAGATTCTAAAGACACCACAAACAACGGTGTTAAAAAAATTCCTATTCTTCAAGGTTTATCTATAAATGGTTCCTATAATTTTGTTGCTGATAGTTTAAAACTGTCTCAGCTAAGTTTTGGAGGACGAACATTTTTTACAGAAAAGTTAGGAGTTAGCTTTTCTGGGTCATTAAATCCTTATGTTTTTTTAACTGAAATAGAAAGCGGACGAGTTATTGGAAGAAATATTGATAGATATACCTGGCAGGATGGTAAGTTACCAACGCTAACAAATTTCAACTTTTCTTTTGATTATAGCTTAAATTCTAACTCTTTAGGTAAAAACAATAAAAGTAACAACCCACCCGGGAATGATAACAGTGATTTGTTTAACAGAGTAAACAGCCAACAGGCAGCACAGTTACAACAAATTAATAGAAATGCAAACGCATTTGTGGATTTTAGTATTCCGTGGAATTTAAGTTTTTTCTATAATTTTAATTATTCTAACTCTGGCCTAACAAAAGCACTCATTCAAACGTTAAGTGCTAACGGAGATTTTAATTTAACACCAAAATGGAAAGTACAGTTTAACACAGGTTATGATTTTAACAACAAAGCTATTAGTTTAACATCATTTTCTATTTACAGAGATTTACATTGCTGGGATATGTCTGTGAGTTGGATACCTTTTGGACCATTTCAAAGTTACAGTGTAGATTTAAGAGTGAAGTCTTCTATTTTACAAGATTTAAAATTAAGCAAAAGAAGAAATTTCTATAATCAGTTTTAACATGTTAGCAGAATTAATTACCATTGGCGATGAGATTTTAATAGGTCAAATTGTTGATACCAACTCGGCCTGGATGGCCGCCGAACTCAATAAAATAGGCATAAAAATAAAACAGATAAGTTCTGTTTCTGATGATGTAAGCCACATAGTTGAAGCTTTGCAAGAAGCTGAAAAGAGAGCTGATATCATTTTAATTACCGGTGGTTTAGGACCAACAAAAGATGATATTACAAAAAAAACTTTAGCTAAATATTTTAATTGCGATGAGTTTGTAATGCATAAACCTACTTTGGCAATTGTAGAAGGTATTTTTGCAAAGTACAATGCACCTTTATTAGCTGTGAATATACAGCAAGCAATGGTGCCTACTTGTTGCAAAGTAATACTAAACCCGCAAGGTACTGCGCCAGCAATGCTTTTTAAAAAAGCCGATAAAATTTTTATTTCTATGCCAGGCGTACCTTATGAGATGAAGAATATCATGTCGAGTTCTGTTATTCCTTTGATACAAGAAAAATATAATTTACCAGCTGTTTATCATCAAACTATTTTAACAGCAGGTGTCGGCGAATCTTTTTTAGCTGAAAAATTAGAGGCTATAGAGGATAGTTTACCGGCTTATATAAAGTTGGCTTACTTACCAAAATTAGGCTCAGTGCGTTTAAGATTAAGCACTTTAGAACACGCATCACCACAAATTATTGAAGAAGTTAAAGCTTATACTCAAAAAATAATTGATACCATTCCAAATCATTGGGTGGCAAAAGAAGATTTACCCATAGAAAAGGTGATTTTAAATTTAATGGAAAGTAAGGGTTTAACGCTATCTGTTGCAGAGAGTTGCACTGGTGGTGCAGTAGCTAAAATGTTAACGCAACATACGGGCAGTTCATCAGTTTTTATGGGTGGTGGTGTAGTTTATTCTAATGGATTAAAAATAAAGCTACTGGACGTAAAGCCTGAAACTTTAGAAAACTTTGGTGCCGTTAGTGAACCAACGATTGAAGAAATGGCTAGGGGAGCAATTAAGAATTTTGAGACAGATTATAGTATTGCGGTAAGTGGTATTGCTGGGCCAAGTGGCGGCACTTTAGAAAAACCTGTTGGTACAGTTTGGATAGCAGTTGCAAATAAAGAAAAAACCGTTGCTAAGAAATTTACTTTTGGTAATAAACGTACTCAAAACATAGAAAGATCTGTAATGGCAGCTTTTACCATGCTGTTTAGATTATTGAAAGAAAATACAGAAGCTGCTTCATAATTAGGTGGTTTTTTTACCTATTTATTTTTTTTACTTTATCAATTTCTTTATGTTTTAGTAAAACAATCTCTAATTTTAATCATTATTTTTACAAACATCAGTTAGCAGTTTATTAAGGTAAACTGCATTATATTGTTAAATTTGTTTAAATCACATAAAAAAATTTATGGCTCAATACGAACTATTATTACCTAAAATGGGGGAAAGTGTTGCAGAAGCAACAATTATAAGATGGGAAAAAAATATTGGAGACACCATTAATATTGATGATACCATTTTAGAAATAGCTACTGATAAGGTAGATTCTGAAGTTCCTTCTCCGGTAACAGGTAAGTTAGTTAAACAACTTTTTCAAGAAAATGATGTAGCGCAAGTTGGCGATGTAATAGCGATTATAGAAATTGAAGGTGCCGAAGAACAAGCTAAAGAAGTTGCATCTGATGTTACCGAACCAGAAATTGCAGTAGATGAAGTGCCTTTTGTGCCAGAAGAAAAAACTGAAAAAGTTGAAAATAAATCAACTGATTTTAGTACTTCCGAAAAATTTTACTCGCCTTTGGTTAAAAGCATTGCACAACAAGAAGGTATAAGTGTAACAGAACTTGATAATATTACTGGAAGTGGGAGCGAAGGCCGAGTAACTAAAGATGATTTATTCGGTTACATAGCGTCAAAAACTGGAATAAATTCTTCAGCAAAAGCAACTGAGCAAACTCCAAATTCCGAAAAAACAGTATCAGCACCAGCAGCACCAATTATAGCGGCAGAACCAATAAAAAAACCAGCTATTACCACAAGCGGTGCCGATGAGATTATTGAAATGGACAGAATGCGTAAGCTAATAGCCGAGCACATGGTTCATAGCAAGCATACAGCAGCACATGTAACTTCTTTTGTTGAAGCCGATGTTACCAATATGGTTTTATGGCGTAATAAAGTTAAAAACGCTTTCGAAAAAAGAGAAGGAGAAAAAATCACCTTTACTCCAATTTTCGTAGAGGCTGTAGCTAAAGCAATTAAGGATATGCCAATGATTAATGTTTCTGTTAGCGGAACACAAATTATCAAAAAGAAAAATATAAATATTGGTATGGCAGCAGCTTTACCAAGTGGTAATTTAATTGTACCAGTAATAAAAAGTGCTGACCAGTTAAATTTAGTTGGTTTAACAAAAAGTGTAAATGATTTAGCTAACAGGGCCAGAATAAATAAGTTACAACCAGATGAAATACAAGGTGGTACTTTTACTTTAACTAATGTTGGTACTTTTGGCAATATAATGGGCACACCAATTATTAATCAACCGCAGGTTGCTGTTTTGGCTGTTGGTGCTATAAAAAAGAAAGTAGCAGTATTAGAAACAGAACTTGGAGATGTAATTGCGATTAGACACATGATGTTCCTTTCTTTATCTTATGACCATAGAGTTGTTGACGGTGCTTTAGGTGGTACTTTTGTTAAAAGAGTAGCTGATTATTTAGAAGCTTGGGATATTAATAGAGAAATTTAAATATCCATAAAAAAATTGGGGTTGATTTTTTAAAATCAACCCCAATTTTTTATTCCTTAAGAAATATTAGTTTTCTTTTGGTTTAGCATTTTGAGCCTTCATCTCTGCCATTTTAGCTTTTTGTTCTTCTGTTAATGTTGCTTTAACAACATCGTTAAATTTTTTGTTTACAGCTTTCATTTTTTCAGCATCAGGTTTGTTTCCTTCACCTGCAACTAATTTTAAAGCATCTGTAGCTTTAATTTTCTCTACGTTGGCGTCATAAATTTTAGTTTTTTGCTCAGCAGTTAACGTAAGATTGGTATCCATTGTTTCTGTAGTTTTTTTAGCTCTGTCTTCTGCTGATTTTTGTTGCGCAAAACTTGTTGCACTTACAGCTACTAATAGCGCAATTGATAAAAGATATTTTTTCATCTTATTTTTTAGTTTATATCGTTATGATTAATTAATATTTAAAAGGTTTAATGAAAAAAACATTAATTTTTATCGTGTTGTAATTGGCTAATTGATCTTTGCATTTGCGCCATCATAGAAGTTAAGCTTTCCATGGTTGGTTCTGGTGTTGGTTGTGGTAATTCTGTAGAAATAAAAGCTTTTGCTTTCCATATTTCCAAAATTTCATCAGCATTTACATAATAAGGATCATAAACTTGATTATCTGAAACTAGTTTTAGTCCTTTATCCTGCTTAATTTTAGAACCTATCCTTTTATATACAACGCCATCATTATTACTAATTACAATTGCTGTTTCGCCAACTTTTAAATCGTTCCAATTTTCTACATACTCAGATATAATAATAGCACCAGAAGGCAGTGGTAACATAGAGTCGCCTTTTATTTCAAAAGCCCTGTAAGTACCTTGGTTAAACATAGGTAAAGAAAATTTAGGTAAAGCGGCTACAAATTCTGGGTCGCTATAACCATTTAAATAACCCGCACTTGCTTTTACCGGTACTAATTCTATATTCTCGTTGTCGTCTTTATCAACAGTTATACTTAAAACTCTTACGTTAGAAGCATCGCCCTTTGGCTTAGGTTTCCAGTTGGCGTCAATTTTTTCGTTTATTAAATCATCTATACTCAATTCAAAAAAATCGGCAAATTTCTTTAAAAGCTCATACTTAGGGTCCGCTCGCTCTTCTTCATAAGCGCCAACTAAAGATCTTTTAATTTCCATTACGTCAGCAAATTGCTGTTGTGTATAGCCTTTTTTCTTTCTTAAGTATTTAATGTTTTCGGATATTTTTCCCATTTCAAAAAAATTATTTGTTTTTACTAAAATTATTAGTATTTTTATGCTCATAAAATTAGTAAAATATTTTTAATTAAATGAAATGATTTTTAAATCATTTTTTATTGTTGCGAAAAAGAGCAGGTTATTAACAAATAAAAGAAAAGCAAAAGATGAAAAAGTACATATTTATAGTTACAGATAGAAACAGAAATAACTTGCATGTAGGCTTAAGTGCGGATATTTTGAAAACCATGGATTTTTATAAAAAAATGCCAAGCCTTTGTTTTGATAATAGCAATCAGCTTACTCGTTTAGTTTATTTTGAAGAATTAAAAGATGAAGCAAGTGCATCTATCCGTTTTAATTTAATTAACAGTTTTACACGTCGCCAAAAAGAAAAGGTTGTAAGAGCAGTTAATACTGATTGGACAGATTTAACAATGGCTTTAAAGCATGAACATATCATACCAAACGTACGTTTATCACAACATGTTTTAAGCTTTGCGTCTTAATTATAATTTTTATTTTGTTAAATTATTAGCATCTGTCTTAATTATTTAGCTGAGAGCTTAATAAAAAAATATTTTTTTTCTTAAAAATTGATCTTTTATTTAGGTTCAAATTTTCTATATGTTTACTTTGCATTATAATATAGAAAATGAAAAAACCTTTTTAGATGAAGCCTTTTAAATTATTGCTCTTTTTTATAGGCCTCCTTACTTCCTTTCAATTCACTTATGCCCAAAATGTAACTAATGAGGGTTCCGAATTTTGGGTGTGTTTTCCAGACCATGTTCCGTCAAATGGAAATTTAGCCACTATGTCTTTGTTTATTACTTCCAAAAGTAATTCCAGCGGTGTTGTTTCATGTGGTACTTATTCAGAAAGTTTTACTGTACAAGCCAATACTGTAAAAGAAATTTTTGTTCCTCGTAATTTTTCATTTTTAGGCACTGGCACTAAAACATCCATTAATAAAGGAATAAAAGTGAAGGTAGATGATGGAAAACCTAAAGTTGTAGTTTATGCCCATGTTTTTGCAGGTTTTAGATCGGCTGCTACATTAGTTTTGCCTTATGAAGCTTTAGGAAGAAAGCATTTTGCTTTTTCTTATGATCAACAACCTAGTGGCAATGGCGCATTTTCGCAGTTTAATGTTATTGCTGTTGAAGATAATACGAAAATCAATATTACTCCAGTTATTAATGGAACTTTGCAAGCAAAGTTTTCTGTAACACTGGCCAAAAAGGGCGATGTTTATCAATACCAAAACCCACAAGACGTAACTGGTTCATTGATAGAAGTGGATTCATTAACTTCTGGTTGTAAACGTATTGCAGCTTTTTCAGGAAGTACTGCATTAGTTTTAGGCACTCCAACTTGTGATGTTTTAACATCCGGACAGATTACTTTAGACCCGCTTTTACAACAACTTTACCCAATTGACAGTTGGGGTAATGTTTTTTCTTTAGTACCATTTTTTAACAGAAATACTGGGAGTATTTTTAGAATTATTGCATCAGAAAATAATACTACTGTTAATGTAGGTGGTGTAAATGTAGTTTTAAACTCTGGCCAGTTTTATACTACAGCACCTATTACTGCTGTTTCTATCATCAAATCAGATAAACCAATATCTGTTGCTCAATACGCTTTGTCGCAGGTTTGTTCTGATAGTAGAAACTTAATCCCTAACGGACAACCCATTGTAGGAGACCCAGATATGGTAATTCTTAACCCCTTAGAGTATAGTATTGATAAAATAACGCTTTATTCGTCATCTAAATTAGACATTACAGAGCAGTATTTAAATATAACTATTCCTACCTCTAAAGCTTCAAGTTTTACAATAAACAATAATAGTTTTGCCAGTTCTTTTAATCCAATACCAAATTCTCCTACTTATTCTTACGCACAAATTCAGTTAAATAATTTAGGGGGTTCTAATTTTAGTTTAGCCGCCGATACAGGTTTTAATGCAATTGCTTACGGCTTTGGTCAGGTAGAATCTTACGCTTATTCTGCGGGAACAAGTCTTGCCTCTACTACTATTGTTACCGCTTTAAAAACAGGCACAAGTGATGCAATTTCTACAGCTTGTATTGATGGCAAGTTTGATTTTAAGCTGCTTTTGCCATATATCCCAACTAAATTGGTTTGGAAAATAGATGCTGCCAAACCAGATATTGTACAGAATAGTCCAACATATACTGAAGTAGTAGTTAATAACAAAGTTTTATACGAGTTTAAATTATTAGCAAATTTACAATTTGCCACCAGCGGTGTTAAACCTATTAAAATTACAGTTTCGTTACCAGTAAATTCTGGCGTATGTTCTACTGTTGATGAAGAAATTATCAACTACAGTTTTGAAGTGATTGATTTACCTGACGCAAATTTTACAGCTGTAGATAAGGTTTGTATTACAAAGCCAATTCAGTTTAATTACGTTGAAAAAAACATAGGTGCAACTGTTAAATCGTGGCTTTGGGACTTTGGTGATGGCAAAACTTCTACTTTAAAAGATCCTTCTCATACCTACGCTGCTATAGGTATTTATAAAGTTAAACTTTTGCTTCAAAGTGAATTGGGTTGTAATTCTTTTGCATTCGAAAAATCAGTTGAAGTAATTAAGCCTTTTGTTCCAAATTATGAAATACTAAGTTCTTTATGTGCTAATACTAATATTGCATTTGTTGATAAATCTACATCTACAGATGGTACAAAATCATGGTTATGGGATTTTGGTGATGGCACAACTTCAACACTTCAAAACCCAGCACATTTATTTACTAAAAGTGGAACTTATAATGTGAGTTTATTACTTACTTCAAATATTGGTTGTACAGATTTAATTTCTAAAGCAATAAAAATTTACGACCCAGCGCAAATTAACTTTGCTGACCCTGGTTCTTGTATTAATGATTTGGTGAAATTTAACGCCGAGGTAATATCAGGCACTGTAAGTTCTTGGCTTTGGGATTTTGGAGATGGAAGTAATGATATAATTGAAAAAGTAAAGCAAAACCCACAACATAGATATTTAAGTACAGGGACTTATAATGTGAAGCTACAAGCTACATCAACAGAAGGATGTGTTACCACATTAACTAAAACCATAAAAATAAGTGGTTCAAACCCAAAAGTTAGTTTTGATGTTTTAGATAAAAATAATTTATGTAGCAATACTGAGGTAAGTTTCAGAAACACATCAACTATTGTTTTTGGAGAAATTGTGAAATTAGAAATTATCTATGAAAACAGTACAGGCACAAGCCCAATTGTGTTTACAGATAATGCGCCAACGTTTGGTAAAATCTATTCCCATAAATACCCAGCCTCAGCAGTCGATAAAAATTATCAAATGGTATTTAGGGCTTATTCTGGGCAACTTTGTTTTCAAGAATCTCCACCGGTTACCATTACAGTAAATGGAAGCCCGCAATTGCAATTTACTAAAGTGCCAAATGTTTGTTTAAATGCACCAAAATTTTTATTAACAGCCGCAAAAGAAATAAATGGTATTGCTGGTACAACAAAATTTGAAGGAAAAGGAGTAAGTGGAAATTATTTTGACCCAGAAATTGCTGGTGTAGGTAGTCACTTAATCACATTTACATTTATATCTAATAAAGGCTGCCAAGACAGTATAAAAAGCACCATAACGGTGGTTGATATTCCTAAACTTGAGATTGGAGAAGATTTGAATATTTTGCTGGTTGGAGAGAAGCAATTAAACCCAATAATTGTTGGTTCTCAATTGAAATATAAATGGACGCCCTCAATTGGTTTAAGTAATGATAGCATCCCAAATCCAATTGCATCACCTAAAGAAACTACTAAATATACCTTAACATTAACTTCAAAAGAAGGTTGTATGGTAGCAGACGAGGTAAATGTTATAGTTCATGTGGATCCTTTTATTCCAAATGTGTTTTCGCCAAATAACGACGGTATTAACGATATGTGGTCTATTAAATACTTGGAAACATTTGTAAATGCTACCATCAAAATATTTAATAGGTATGGGCAGCAAGTATTTTTTGCACAACAGTATAACACTCCTTGGGATGGTAAATTTAAAAGTAATGATGTGCCAGTAGGTGTTTACTATTATATTATTGAACCAAATAACGGCCGTAATAGGTACACAGGTTCTGTAACCTTGCTAAGGTAGTATGAAGAGATTTTTATTTATAGCTTTTATGCTACTTAGCACATTTGTTTTTGCACAACAAAGGCCGCATTATTCTCAATATTTTCAAAATTACGACATTATAAACCCAGCAGTTACCGGAATGTATAGGGCCGTAAACGTAAAAATGGGGTTTAGAAACCAATGGCTTGGTGTTAAAGATGCGCCAAAAACTGGTTACCTTACAGTACATACACCTTTAAATTTAGATGGGAGTATTTTAACAGCAGGTTCTGCAGATTATGGTATTGAAGAACCTTACACTAGGTCAGATAAAGACAGTTATATGTCTTCGGATAATCATCATGGAATAGGTTTTACTGCACTTAATGATGAAACCGGCCCCATCAATAGAACCACCTTAAATTTAACTTATGCTTACCATTTAATGCTTGGCGATTTAGCAAACCTTTCTTTTGGTTTAGGAGCAGGTGTAAGTAGAATAGGACTAAATACCGATGTTTTAATGTTTGAAGACCCAAATGACCCTGTTGTAACCACCGGACAAATTATTAATTGGACACCTGATATTAACTTAGGGATTTATCTTTATGGTTCTCAGTTTTTTGTGGGCGCTTCTATGCAACAGGTTTTAAAAACAAAGCTAAATTTTAACGATTTAACAGATCAAGGAGCTGGTGTGCCTCATTATTTTGTAACTGGGGGTTATCGTTTTTTTATTGGGGAAGATGTTTCTGTAATACCATCTTTAATGTTAAAGTATGTAGATCCGCTACCAAAAGCATTAGATGTGAATTTAAAAGTTGCCTTTAGAAATAATTTTTGGATAGGAAGTTCTTACAGGAAAAAAGATGCAGTAGCATTTTTAGTTGGCTTTACCGTTAATAAAATGTTTGATGTTGGATATGCATATGATAGTAGTATTTCGAGTATAAAAACAATTAACACAGGCTCGCATGAGTTTGTTTTAGGAATTAAGTTTTAAGCGTATTTTGTTGGGTTGGGTTTAACAAAATGAGATTTAGTTTTGCTCTTTCTATAGATCGGTTTCAGTATCTATTCATAATTTTTGTTTATTACTATTTTAAGTAAAATTTTAAACTTATCCATGTATTACTAACTGTGTATGTTTTGCAGACAGATTACGCATAAAGTAATTGTAAGTCCAACTTTAAAAATATTCATGCTTAAGATTCAAATACTATCAAGAATTAAAATTTCAACATCTAAAAAAACATTTTAAACCAAATTGTTTTTTGGCACTATTACTGGATATATGATTCTATAAACTAAAAAAAATAAAAAATGGATAAGCTAAAAAAGTTTGAATTAATGGAGAAAATAGGTAGAGAATTGGAGGATTTAAAACATAGCCAAACTGCTGTAATCCAGAAAATAGGCAAAATTGAAGTTGATAATATGGAGCTGAATAATAAAAAATTAGAGGATAAATTGGGCATTATGCATCAAAATGCTGCTGAAATTTTAGATTCTATTGCTACCGTTTTTGAAAACTTTGAAGAAGTAAAAAATACTTTTGAAGGCAAAAATGATATTGCTGGCTTAAGAGAGCAAGAAGCAATAGATAATTTAAAATAATTGATTTAATGGAAAGAAATTATTTTTCTTTCCATTTTTTTTCTAATTCACTTATAGATTTACTGAGCTCTTTGGTAAATGCATCTAAGTCTGTCACTGATTTAGTAATGTAACCAACAATTTTAATGATTTCTTCACTAGTTTGAGGTGTTTCTAATATCATTGCTAAACCTATAATATTAGCTACAGGTTGCCTCACTTTATGAGAGGTTATAAAAGTAACTTCTTCTAAATCCTTAATGTGGTCTCTTAAATAATTCTCAACTTTTTCAAGTTCTTTATTAGCCAACACTAATTCTGCCGCTCTTTTTTCTTTTTCTTCGTTTTGAAATGCTAATTCTTTATTAGCTATAACTAATTCTGCCGCTCTTTGCTCTTTTTCTTCGTTTTGAAATGCTAATTCCTTATTTGCAATAATTAATTCTGCTGCTCTTTTTTCTTTTTCTTGATTTTGGTAAGCAAGCTCTTTATTAGCGATAATTAATTCTATTGCTCTTTTTTCTTTTTCTTGATTTTGAAAAGCGAGTTCCTCATTGGCAATTAACAATTCTATAGCCTTTTTTTCTTTTTGTTGATTTTGAAAAGCCAGCTCTTCATTAGCAATAACTAATTCTGCTGCTCTTTTTTCCTTTTCTTTATTTTGAAAAGCTAATTCTTTATTTGCAATAACTAATTCGGCAGCTCTTTTTTCTTTTTCTTCATTTTGGAATGAAAGCTCTTGGTTGGCAATAAGCAACTCTAACTGGGTTTTCTTTTTCTCTCTTTTTTGATATTGAATTTGTTGGTCGGCAATAGCTAATTCAAGCGATTGCTTTTGCCTTTCGTGATTTTGAAATGCAAATTCTGGTTGTGTAATAGTTATCGTCTTTTGTTCTTCCGGTTTCTTCATGTTGATATTTTAATTCCCAAATAATTAAACAAACCAAATCAACAATTCAAAATCCTACTCAAAGTTTGTAGCTACAATATACAATTTTTAAATATATCCTGTAATTTAAGTTAAATATTTTTCCCTTTCATTGCTTGCGCTACCGCAACGTCCATTAATCGCTCCGCAAACGGACGAGTATATTCGTTCAATTTATCAATACCATCTAAAATTTCGTCTTTTACATTATTTGTAATTGCGGCTTTTAAATTGGCCAGCAATAATAATGTTTCTTCAGTTTCGGTAACGTTTAAATAATTGCCATTTTTATTAATAAAACGTTCAACAGTATAAACCATTTGTTCGCCTTCGGTTTTTGCCTCCACTATCATACGTTGTGCAACATCGTCTTTTGCGTAAGTTACAGCATCTAATAACATTTGTTCAACTTCTTCATCCATTAAGCCGTAAGTTGGTTTTACATCAACCTCTTGCTTAACTCCCGAACGTAATTCTACAGCCTGTATTCTTAAAATACCATCAGCATTTAGCAAAAAATTAATATCTATTTTAGGTAAACCTGCTGGCATTGATGGTATTCCTTTAAGTTCAAATTCGGCAAGTTTCCTGTTTTCTTTTACCAAATCTCTCTCGCCTTGGTAAACTGCAATTTTCATATTTACTTGCCCATCTACAGAGGTAGTGTATTGCCTACCAGCTTTGGTTGGTACTTTTGAGTTTCGTGGGATAATGGTATCCATTAAACCACCCATTGTTTCAATCCCTAAAGAAAGAGGGGTTACGTCTAACAATAAAATATCTTGTCTGTTTCCGGACAAAACATCTGCTTGTAAGGCAGCACCTAAAGCAACTACTTCATCAGGATTAATAGTATCATTTACAGTCTTTTCAAAAAACTCACTTACTTTTTGTTTTACCAATGCAGTACGTGTAGAACCACCAACCATTATTACTTCGTCTATATCTGATACATTTAATTGGGCATCTTTTAAAGCATTTTGGCAAGCAGTAATGGTTTCTTGTAGTTTATCATTTATTAAACTCTCAAAAGTTTGTTTGTCTATACTACAAAAAATATCGCCAATTTTCTCGTTAAACAAATTCTGATGAGATAGCGCTTTTTTAGCTTCTTCGGCCTTTAAACGCAGTTCTTGCATCGGTATATCACCTTCAAGCTTATTTTGTGATATCCAATAATCAACAATGGCTTTGTCAAAATCATCGCCACCTAAAAATGTATTTCCGTTGGTAGCCAAAACTTCAAAAATTCCGTTTTCTATCTTTAAAATAGAAACGTCAAAAGTTCCCCCGCCTAAATCGTAAACTGCAATTGTTTTTTCTTCTTCTGGGTTTAAACCTATGCCATAAGCTAAAGCTGCCGCGGTGGGTTCGTTTACTATTCGTAAAATATCTAAACCTGCTAATTTGCCCGCATCTCTTGTGGCTTGTCGTTGCGAATCGTTAAAATAAGCTGGTACAGTAATTACAGCTCTGTTAATATTGGTTTTAAGGGCATGTTCTGCTCTGGATTTTAACTCTTTTAAAATAAGTGCCGATAAATCTATTGGGGTGTAAAACGAATCGCCGACTTTAATTTTCACTAAACTTTCGTCATTAGCATCGTCTATAATTTTATATGAAAAATAATTTTGATGATTTGCAACGTCATTGTAAGAACGACCTAGTAATCTTTTTACAGAAAAAATAGTGTTATGAGGATCAGAGATTAAGAAATCTTTGGCCTCATTACCAACAATAACCTCTTGGTTTTGGTTAAAATGAACGATAGATGGTACTAAAACTCCTTTACCCGTATCGTTAATTACCTTTGGTTGTCCTTTAGGGTCTATAAATGCCACTAATGAATTAGTTGTACCTAAATCTATCCCTACTATTATATCTTCTTTTTGTAAAGAACCTGTTGCCAGGTTTATTGAAACTTTTGCCATAACCTTGTAACAACAAATGTAAGATGTTTTGTGTGATAGAATGTTAAAAAAATGTCATTCAAAAGAAAATGTACGTTGCTTTCTTTAATAAACTGCTATTTTTGTAGCTCAATTATGATTAATTAAAACACATTAGAAATTGATAGTTTAAGCTGGTATAAAAATATTTACAAAAGTGCCTTTTCCAGGTGCGCTGTCATACTCCACAGTTCCATTAATAAAGTTAATTCTCGATTTAATATTACTTAAACCAATTCCGTCTTTATTTTTATTGGGATCAAAGCCAACGCCATTATCTTCAATAGTAATTGAAATACCTTCTTCATCTTTATTAAGTTGTAAACTTAATTTGGTGGCTTTTGCATGTTTAATTACATTATTAACAGATTCTTGAATTACCCGGTAAAGTACAGTTTCCAAATTATCATTTAACTTATTTTTAAACCCAGTAATATCTAAATTTATTTTAATTTGACTTTCGTCAATTTTACTTAAAAACTCTCTTACTGCTGTTGTTAAGCCTGCTTTTAATAAAGCATTAGGCATCATTTGGTGAGATATGCTCCTCATTTCATCATAGCTTTCGTTTAGTAAAGCCAAGCTTTTTTCTAAGTTATTTCTATCATCAACCGGGATGTCATTTATGTTTGCTGCAAAACCGTTTAAATTCATTAATGTTGCGGATAGCATTTGCCCAACGCCGTCATGCAAATCGGTAGCAATACGTCTTCTTTCTCTTTCCTCGGCATCTAAAACTGCCTTGGTAGCAATATCTTGCTGATTAATTATGGCTTTTTGTAAAGCTATTTTGTTTTTAATTTTTCGTTGATTTAAGTAAAACCAAACACTCATTAATATTAAAAACAATAATGCAACGCCAAGTATTAAAAGCGTATTCTTTTTTTCAATTTCTAAATCTTTAATTTTCGTTTTTAAACTAAGGTCTTTGATTTGTTGTTCCTTTTTCTCGGTTTCGTATTGGGTAGTTAATTCTTTTATTTGTTGAGATTTCTTTTCATTGAAAATACTGTCCTTAAGTGTAATACCTTGTTCTTTGAAATTTAAAGCTAAGTTGTATTTGCCTTGTTTTTTGTAAATCTCTGATAAATGATTTAATGTATATTGCTCTAAATCTACAAAGTGAATTTTATGAGATATTGCTAAAGATTGTTTAGCATAGATAATTGCACTATCTAATTGATTTAATAAATTATATGATTCTGAAATATTAATTAATGCAATAGAAATTGCAAACTCATTATTCAACTTTTTTCTGATGGCTAAACTTCTTTTTTGGAAAGGTAACCCTTTTAAAGGCTGGTTTTTAGCACCATATATTCCAGAAATATTATCTAATGAATATGAAATAGCATTTTCATCTTTTATAGCTTCGTTAATTTTTAAACTGTTTTGAAACAAAGTCATTGCCTCATCCAAATGTCCTTGTCTTTCTAAAACAACTCCTTTTCTATTATATCCATCAGCGATAAAAACAGATAAATTTAATTTCTCAGCATCCTCTAATCCTTTTTTTATAAATTTTAGGGCTGTTTCAAATTCTTTATTTTTAGAATACACACCAGAACCTTCAAAGTAAAGTAGTATCCTTTCATCATAAGGTTTAAGATTTTCAAATTGTTTAACTGCTGTTAAAAAATATTTAACAGTTTTATCATGTTCTCCACCAACATATAATCTTTGTATTAATAAAGTATTAAGTTGGGTTTCTGCTTCAATATTTTTCTCTTTTTTTGATAGTAAAACTCCTTTATTAAAAAAGTAAATTAAAGAATCTGCAGTTGTGTTTTTAACTTTATCAGTTAGTTTTTCTAATTCTTTTGATGGTTTTTTAATATAAATTGTTTGTGCAGAAACATTAGAAACTATAAAAAGCAATAAAATTATTGTGTGTAAATATTTCATAAATAAAATTTAAAGCAATCTATAATAAATTTTCTTTTTGGTTATACCTATTAATACGTATTTTTAAAGCATGCAAATAATTTTGGTTGATGATCATTCTATTTTATTAGATGGGCTAAAAAATTTACTTCAAGAAGTACCAGATTATGAGGTGGTTGCTTGTTGTACCAATGGACATTATGCCATTTGCCATTTAAAAACTGATGCAATTGATTTAATGGTTGCAGATTATTCTATGCCGGACATGGATGGACTTTTATTGATAAAAGAAGCTAAAAGCATAAGACCAGATTTAAAAATAATAGTTTTAACCATGCATGATGAGCCTCACAAAGTGCAAGAAATGATGGCTTTAGGTATTGATGGTTATATATTAAAAAAATATGCGCAACAAGAGCTGCTTACCGCATTGTCTGTTGTTGGTAATGGTGGTAAATTTTGGAGTAACGAAGTAAGTAATATATTGGTAAGAGGTTTAGGCTTAAAAGCCGAAGAACTTATTTTAACGGATAGAGAAGTAGAGGTTTTAAAACTCATTATGCAAGAAAAAAGCAGTAAAGAAATTGCAGCTGAACTTTTTATATCTGAACGTACAGTAGAAACTCACCGTAAAAATATGATTAGGAAAACCAACAGCAGCTCTACAGTTGGTTTAATTAAATATGCTTATGAGCATGATTTAGTGTAGTTTATAGCTTTTATTCGATTATTGAATCGGTTTTAAATGTTAGTTTCTATTAAATATTTAATGTTTTAATATTTTCATTCATCAAAATAAATAAAAACAACACTACCTAAAAGCCTGTAATTTTAATTCAATAAATATTTATGGAAATTGTTAATTTTAGGGCATATTTTTAAAACACAAGCATGAAATTATTAGAAGGAAAAACTGCTCTAATTACCGGAGCTTCTAAAGGAATAGGACGAAAAATTGCAGAGAAATTTGCTGAACATGGAGCCAATGTAGCTTTTACTTATTTATCATCAGTAGAAAAAGGGCAAGCTTTAGAAGAAGAGTTAAAATCTTTTGGAACACAAATAAAAGGTTACCGTTCTGATGCTTCTAAATTTGCTGAAGCAGAACAATTGATAAATGATATAGTCACAGATTTTGGAACTTTAGATATTGTAATTAATAATGCTGGTATTACAAAAGATGGCTTATTAATGCGTATGAGCGAAGAAAACTTTGATGTCGTTATTGAGGTAAACTTAAAATCTGTGTTTAACACTACCAAAGCAGCAACAAAAATAATGATGAAAAACCGTAAAGGTGTTTTTATTAACATGAGTTCTATTGTTGGTGTACAAGGAAACGCGGGGCAGGCTAATTACGCAGCTTCTAAAGCTGGTATAATTGGTTTTACAAAATCTGTAGCTAAAGAGTTAGGTTCAAGAAATATTAGAGCAAATGTTGTTGCACCAGGTTTTATTAAAACAGAAATGACAGAAGTTTTAGACCCTAAAGTTGTGGAAGGATGGGAAAAAGATATTCCGTTAAAAAGGGCTGGAGAAACTGAAGACATTGCTAACGTTTGCGTGTTTTTAGCTTCCGATATGAGCGCCTACGTAACTGGCCAAGTATTAAGTGTTTGTGGCGGAATGCTTTAATTATGCCTAAAGCTTAAAGCTGTATGCTAAAAGCTTTATTTACTTAATAAAAAAATATAGGAGAGCAGAGAGAATATTCTTTGCTCTTTTTTGTTATATGTATATCTTTATTCAAACATAAAAATTATGAAAAACAACCGATTAATTTTGCCTGCTGTAATTTTAGGTATTTGTGCAATTGTTTTTGCATTCGTATTAGCAAAAGGGCTAAAAAGTATGAAATCTGACCAAACTATTAATGTTACTGGTTCTGCCAAGCAATTGATCGTTTCTGATTTAGGAATTTTAAAAGGTAATTTTAATATTGAAGCGTTTAGCGCACAAGAAGCCTATAAAGAACTTTCTCGTCAAAGACCTTTGGTTGTGAGTTATTTAAAATCTAAAGGTTTTAAAGATGCTGATATTGATTTGAAAACCATTAATGTTTACCCACAGTATAATTACAGTGCCAGCGGACAACAAATGGGCGTGAGGGCTTATAACATCAATCAGTCTTTAGAAGTGACCTCAAAAGATGTGAATAAAATTAAAGATATCTCTATACAAATTGCTTCTTTATTTGAGCAGGGATTAAATTTTAATGTAAATCCACCCGAGTATTATTACACAAAATTAAGCGATGTTAAAGTAAATATACAAGCAGAAGCAGCAAAAGATGCCATGATTAGAGGCGAAAAAGTTGCAGAAGCTACCAATCGAAGTTTAGGCACATTAACCAATGCTAGAATGGGCGTTTTACAAATTACACCAGAAAACTCAAACATGACATCAGATTATGGCATTAACGATGTAAGTTCTATCCGTAAAGAAATTACAGCAGTTGTAAATGCTAATTTTGAAATCGAATAATTACAAGTTTCCCATTGGTTAAACATAAACTAATTAGGGTTGGGTAAGTCAATTCTAAATTGCATTTTTGCATTAAATATGCCGCTACTTTTCTCTTTAGTTTTTAATGCTTTAAGCGCATGGTGGCTTATTGTTTGCTTTGCAATTGGCTTAATGTATGCGTTTGTTTTATACAGTAAAACCTCAATAGAAAATCCGCTATTAAAGAAAATTTTATTTACTTTCCGTTTTATATGTGTAGGCATATTGGTTCTCCTACTGTTATCGCCGTTATTTAAAACCATTAGCAAACGTTTAGAAAAACCATTAGTTATCATCGCTCAAGATGCTTCACAATCTATTTTTACTTTTCCAAATAACGGATTTGACACAACAATTTACCATCAAAACTTAAAAAAGTTAGCCGAAGATTTGGCCAATGATTATGAAGTTAAAACCCTAAATTTTGGTAGTGAAGTTAAAATAGATTTTGACTTTTCTCAAAAAGCGAAGCAAAGCGATATATCAGCAATTTTTAACTATGTAAATCAGCAATATCCTAACAGAAATATTGGTGCTTTAGTACTTTCTTCAGATGGGATTTATAATAAAGGGGCAAATCCAATCAACCAAGTTGCAGATACAAAATTTCCTGTTTATACTATTGCTTTAGGGGATACTATCCCTAAAAAAGATTTGGTTTTACTTGCACCAAATTACAATCAACTGGTTTATTTAGGCAATAATCACCAAATAGAAATTCCTATCAACGCTTACAAAGCAAAAGGTTTAAGTACTGTTTTAAATATTACTACTAACGATGAGCAGCGTAAACAACAAAATATTTCTTTTGTTAACGATGAGGAAAGTAAAACCATTCAAATTGATTTAGCAGCATTAAAAAAAGGAATACAAAAAATAACCATTCAGTTGGTTCCCTTGGCTGGCGAGTTATCTGTAAATAATAATGTACAAACTATTTTTGTAGAGGTTTTAGATGGGAGAGAGAAAATTTTAATAGTAGCAAATGCACCACATCCTGATATTACAGCAATAAAACAAGCCATAAAAAGTAAAGAAAATTATGAGGTTCAATTGGCTTTTGCCAATGATTTATCTAATATTAGCAAAGATAATGATTTAATTATTTTTCATGATTTACCTTCCAAAGAACATCCAATAACTAATTTTATTAATCAAACTAAACAGAATAACCGATGGTTTATTATTGGTGCTAACACACAAACCAAAACCTTAAATAGTTGCCAAAACTTGTTGAATATCAATGCTTCAAATCAAGTTCAAACATATAGTGCAAAGTTAAGCACCGATTTTTATGCTTTTAGCTTAAGCGAAGAAACAAAAACCTTTTTACAGAATTTAGCGCCTTTAAATGCTCCTTACGGTAATTATACATTAAAAAGTAATGCACAAACTTTATTTAATCAGCAAGTTGGAATTGTTGTAAGTACAGCACCGCTTCTAGTTTTTGGAACCGAGCAACAAGCTAAAATTGCAGTATTAACCGGAGAAGGAATTTGGCGTTGGCGAATAGAGAATTTTGAAAAAAATGAAAACTTTGAGGCTTTTGATGAAGTAATTAGCAAATCTGTTCAGTATCTAAGTGCTAAAAATGATAAACGAAAGTTTAGGGTAAATGCTCAGAAAAACAGGTTTTCAGAAAATGAAGTCATTATTTTAAATGCAGAATTGTATAATGATAGTTACGAGTTAGTAAATACACCAGATGTTAGCATTGATTTGAAAAGTAAAACTGGTAAGAAATACAGCTATTTATTCTCTAAAAATGGAAATTCTTACCAATTAAATGCTGGTATTTTGCCTCCAGATGAATATAGTTTTACGGCAAAAACTTCATTAGGGAAACAAAATTACAGTGCTAATGGCAATTTTTTGGTAGAAGAAGTAAATGTAGAATTAACCATATCAACGGCTAACCATCAATTGCTTTTTAATTTGGCAAATAGTACAGATGGTGAAATGGTTTATCCGGATAATTTATTGGCTTTAGAGGATTTAATAAAAAAGAATGACAAGGTTAAGACCGTTAGTTTTACCGAAAATTTATATGAACCTTTGATAAATATTTGGTGGATTTTTGGATTAATTATTTTGTTGTTAAGCTTTGAGTGGTTTTTAAGAAAACGTAATGGGGCAATTTGAGTTAACGGTAGGTGATATTATTACCATTTGTGGTACATTTTCTTTTGCAGTTTCTGGTGCGTTTGCAGCAATGCAAAAACGTTTGGATGTTTTTGGGGTATTAATTATTGCTTTTGCAACATCTGTTGGTGGTGGTACTTTACGTGATATTTTATTAGGAGATGTGCCTGTATTTTGGTTAAAGAATGCCAATTACTCCTTGCTTATTTTAGTTACAGCAATTGTAGCTATGATTTTTTGGAAAAAAATAAAGTCTTTAAAAATCACATTATTTTTGTTTGATTCCTTAGGCTTAGGTTTTTTTACAGTTGTAGGTTTGCAAAAAGGTTTAGCTTATGATTTAAGTCCGGGTATTTGTGTGGCTTTAGGAACAGTTACAGGTTGTTTTGGTGGAATAACCAGAGATATTTTGTTAAACAATATCCCGCTAATTTTTAGAAAAGAAATTTATGCCACAGCTTGTATAATTGGTGGTTTGGTTTATCTACTGTTAAGTTATTTAAATGTTGATGCAACAATAGTTAAAGTGGTATCGGTATCAGTAGTTTTTTTAATCAGAATTATAGCTGTAAAATACAAACTGACTTTACCGAGGATTTATTAAGAATTGTGGATTTAATTATTCTATAACCGTTTTATCTTCAACAACTACATAAACGTCTTCATTTTCACGTTTCATAAAATAACGTTCTCTAGCAAACTTCTCTAAACTTTGGATGTTAGAAGTCAAATCTTTTAATTCTTTGTCCGCCTTTTCAATCTCGATGTTATAAAACTCTTTTTCTTCTTCTAATTTTTGAACCTTATTGTGGTAATCGTATTGTGAAGCTAAATCATTTCTATCAAAAAACAACATCCATACAATAAATGCTATTCCAGTAACAAAGAACTTGTTTTTAAGAAGATTAAATAGCCTTTTCATTTTACGAATTAAGAGGATAGTAAATTAGATATTTTGGAGCCCTATTATAAATTGTTTTTTAAACTTTTCCACATTTAAAAAAGGTTAAACATTTAAATTCTTGTTTAACCTTTTTAAAAGCAGTTATATTGCGTGTTTTGGGTCTTTAGCACTTTTTTCTTGTGCAGCAAAAAACGCTAAAATTAAAACAATACCTACAATAACTATTAATGCCCATACCCAAGTGCTGTTGAGTAATTCTGAACTACTTAAATCACTTAAAGGAGCTTGAGAAGCGTAAACTGTTGTTTTAACTTCTGCCGCAAATGTTAATGTTTGTGTTAAAACCAATGCAATTAACAATAATGATGCTTTGATAGTCTTTTTCATAATCACGTGTTTTATATAATATTTTAGTATTTCTATTTTTATGCCCAAAAATAATAAGCTTTGCGCATTATTTGATGTTTTATTTTAATTAATCTTCTAATTTTTGTAATTCTTGTTTTACAAAATCCATTAATTGCTTAATGTAAGGCGCACTAAAATTAAATTCTATCCCTGCTGTACTATAAATTTCTTTCATGTTTTTGGTATAACCTAATTTTAACGCAGCTATATAATTCTTTAATCCTTCTGTCGGGTTTTCTTTATAGTTTTTCCAAACTGCAATAGCACCTAATTGCGCAATAGCATATTCTATATAGTAAAAAGGGACTTCAAAAATATGTAGTTGTTTTTGCCAAAGGTTTTCTAATGCTTCTTCATGTTCTGTCCAATCTACAAAATTTGCCCCAAAGCGGTTAAAAATTTCTGACCAAGCTTTAGCTCTTTGTTCGGCACTATGTTCTGGATTTGTATATATCCAATGTTGAAAAGAATCTACAACGGCAACCCAAGGCAAGGTTTTTAAAATATCTCTTAGTTGATAGCGTTTGGCTCTTTTTAATTCCTCTTCATCCTTAAAAAACTCATCCCAATGATCCATAGAGATTAACTCCATACTCATTGATGCTAATTCTGCAACTTCGGAAGGGCAATGTTTAAAATCATTTAATTCTAAATCGGCAGTTAAAAAGGTATGTACTGCATGTCCGCCTTCATGTACCATGGTGGTTAAATCTCTAAAAGAATTAGCCGAATTCATGAATATAAATGGAGCGCCAGTTTCTGCCAAAGGGTAGTTATATCCGCCTGGAGCTTTTCCTTTACGGCTTTCTACATCAAATAATCCATTTGCTTTCATAATTTCTAAACGAGAACCTAGATAGCCGTCTAGCTTATTAAAACATTTGATAGATTTTTCTACCAACTCTTCGCCATTGCTAAATGGTTTTAAAGCTGCTTTACCAAAGGTATCTACTTCGGTATCCCAAGGTTTAAGCGAAGTTAAGCCTAACAAACTTTTTCTTTCTTCTGCTTGTGAAGCTAATAATGGCACAACTTCTTTTTCAATTGCATCATGAAAATCAAAACAGTCTTGTGCATTATAGTCAAATCGGCCTAAAGCCTGAAACATATAATCTCTAAAATTATCAAAACCAGCGTTTACAGAAACATCATGACGTAAAGATTTTAACCTGTTAAACAAACCATCCAATTTGTCTTTATCTTCTAATCTTCTTGCAGTAATACTTTCCCAAGCTTCTTGTCTTACTTCTCTGTTTAAATCTTTTAAAAAGTTTGAAGCTTGTTCTAATGTATATTCTTGGCCGTTTAAGGTAACGGACATAGCGCCAGTGATGCCTTGGTATTTTTGTTGCTCTACTTGTAGCTCCGTTTGTAAAGGAATATTTTCTTCCCTAAACAATGCTAAAGCTTTTTTAACACTGCGTAAATAAACAAAATATTTTTCTTGGTCTAACTTATTTACATAGTCAGATGCCATTAATTTAATGTTTAAATCATTACCAATTGGCGCAATTTTAGGTTCAATTTCTGTGGCGAAGTACTGAAAAGATTTAACCAAATCTTCATTTGCTGTATCACAACTCATTTTTATATATCGCCAAGCAAAATCTTCTTCTAAAGCAGCTTCTATTTCGCTTTTATCTTTTAACCATTTTTCTAACTCAGTAACAGAAGTAATATTCCTGCTTAAAAGTTCTTTAAAAATTGGTTCAAGCGTTTCCCAATCAATATTCAAATTTTCTGGAAGATAATTCCTTTTTGCTTTCTCTAAAATCATAATTGTGTGCGGTAATAAATATCAAATAAAAAACATACAGCAAATGCTACAGAAGCTATGCCATTTGTGGTCATAAATGCAAAATTTACTTTGCTTAAATCGTTTGGTTTCACCAATTGATGCTGATAAATTAACATTCCGATAAAAATAGCTAAACCAACATAATAAGGCCAAGCTAAAATTGTAAAGAATATTGGTGCAATAACAAATACTGCTGCTAAAACATGTAATAAATTACTTACCAATAAAGCGTTCTTTTTTCCTAAATAAGAAGGGATGGAGTGTAGATTTTCTGCTCTGTCAAAATCTTCGTCTTGTAAAGCGTAAATAATATCAAAACCACTTACCCAGCACAAAACAGCCAGAGAAAACAATATTGGCAACAGTGCAAACTCTCCCGTAACCACTAAATAAGCACCAATAGGAGCTAAGGATAAGCCTAACCCTAATACTAAATGGCAAAAGGCTGTAAATCTTTTTGTTACGCTATAACCTAAAACCACCAATAATGCAATAGGAGAAAGGTAAAAGCACAATAAATTGATAAACCAAGTTGCTGTTATAAAAAGTAAACAATTAACTATTGTAAAGATTAAAGCATTTTTAGCAGTGATTTTACCAGCAGGAATATCTCTTACTTTTGTTCTTGGATTTTTAGCGTCAATATCCCTATCTAAATACCTGTTAAAAGCCATTGCGGCGTTGCGGGCAAATATCATACACAAAACCATTAAGCCCAATTTTAAGAAAGAGAACTGACTATTAGTGGTGCTTATTGCCAAGAAAAACCCAATAAATGCAAAGGGCATAGCAAAAATAGTATGCGAAAATGTAACTAAAGAAAAATACTTTTTCATGCTTTTAAATACTTATTCTTGCACTCTATATTCCGGTACTTCAAAATTTTGATTGATACCGTCTATTAACGTAAGAATATCATCTCTGCCTAATTGGTTTTCGGCTGATGTTAAAATCATTTGTGGAACTTCTTCGAAATGAGTTAATAACTCTTTTCTAAATTGTGCCATGTTTTGTTGTGATTTTGGGGCTCCTTGTTTATCCGCTTTTGTAAATGCCAAAATAAAAGGAATTCCTCTTTCGCCTAAAGAACAGCAAAACTCTATATCAATTTTTTGAGGTTCTAATCTGCTATCTATCAATACAAAAACACATTGAAGGCTTTCTCTTTTTTCTAAATAGTGGCGTATAAATTTTGCCCAATCAGAACGGTTACTTTTTGAACTTTTTGCGTAGCCATAACCGGGTAAATCTACAATATACCAGCTTTTATTAATTAAAAAGTGATTGATAAGTTGTGTTTTTCCAGGTTTTTGAGATGTTTTTGCTAAGCCTTTTACATCAACCAACATATTTATAAGCGAAGATTTACCTACGTTAGAACGGCCAATAAAAGCATATTCTGGAAGTTCTGGTAATGGGAGTTTACTTATTTTAGTGTTGCTTACTGTAAATTCTGCAGATTTTATAATCATGGTGCAAAATTACACAATTATTAAGATGTATTTATAAATCTGGTTTTAGTTTAAAAAATAAATTGGTTTTATGTCAAATGGTTTTATGTTGCTTCAAATTAAAAATTATATTTGTAATAATTACTCAGGTGGCGAAATTGGTAGACGCACCAGCTTGAGGGGCTGGCGCCTGTATGGGTGTGGGAGTTCGAATCTCCTCTTGAGTACATTCTTTATATAAAACCGCTTAAAATGATTTTAAAGCGATTGATAATCAGGAATAAAAAAATTTACAAGTTTGTAAAGATGAGTTTACATATAGGTAGTGAAATAAAAAAAGTGTTTGACGATTCAGGGATGAAGGTCCAAGCATTTGCCGATAAAATAAATTATTCTAGACAGAATGTAAATGGAATATTTAAACGAAGTTCTTTAGATACTGATTTGCTTATAAAAATTTCTACAGTGCTAAATCATGATTTTTTCTCGCACTATAAATTAGATTTAAACTTTTTTGAAGAGCCTAGCGAAGATTATAAAATAATAAAAAAGGAAAGTGGCTATTCAATAAGTGTAATGATTAATGTGAATGATGCCAAAAAAGGAAAAGAAATTTTAGAATTAATTGGATTAAAATAAACACTATGAAAAAACTTTTTACATTATTACTTTTTTGCTTACCTATTTTAGGAATAGCACAATCAATTGATAGTACAGGAACGACTTTAGAGGAATATAAATATCTTACATCTGGAGTTAAAGGATATATAGACAATGGGCTTGATATGAAATCTGGTTATTCGATTTCGGAAGTTTCTTCAAGTACACTTAATTTTTCCGATGCATCAAGAACTGTGAGAGTTTATAAGTTTTTCAAAAAGGGCTATAAAAATCCAAAGGCATTATTACTAATATATAGTAAAGTAGGAAGTGGTGATTTTTATATATGCGTACCTCAAAAATATTCTGATGATTCAATTTGGAAAGATGTATTTAAAAAACTTAATACTTTAACAGGATCAGAACCATTAATGACGTTAGCTTACTCCTTGATGGTTTTTAATTCGGAGGAAATAGTTAAATAAATGAAAGCTAAACAAATATTATCCATAGGACTTTTTATTTTTTGCGCCTGTAATTATAGTAAAACCGAAAATTCTTCTGATACCACAACTATTAATATTTTTCATGATATTCCTAAAAAATACAAGACTAGTGATTCGATTATAAAATTTAAAGGACATGTGTTTTTAAAAGCAGATTCACTTATAACAGCAGAATTAGTTGAATATGATTTAGGTAATAATGGGGAAAAAGAAATAATTGTTGCTTACACTATCGACTTGATAGAAGCTAATGTGATTGTTTTTAATGGAAATGATTTTAAGAAAATTGCAGAAACAAAAGGTTCAACAGATATTAAATTAATAGATGGGAATATAGTTTTTGAAAGATACCACGTAGATAATACAGAGCAAAATATTTATTCTCTTAAAGGCAAAGAACTTGTTTGGATTGATGAAAAAGCAATCGAAATAAAATAATATAATGTAAATGTTTCCTAATTTTTAAAGTAACATTTTATAAAGCATTGTAATTGTGGTTTTTACAATGTTTGTTCAGGGTGTCCTCTTGAGTACTTTACTAAACTAACAAAGCATCGATAAAATCGATGCTTTGTTTTTTTTACTTTGCCTCAATAAACTTTAAAGCTGCGGAGTTAATGCAATATCTTAAACCAGTAGGACCGGGGCCATCGTTAAAAACATGGCCTAAATGCAAACCAGTTTTAGCTTCTATAATTTCGTTTCTTGTCATTCCGTAAGAAGTATCTTTTGTCCAGATGATGGCTTTCTCATTTATTGGCTTGGTAAAGCTTGGCCATCCTGTGCCAGAATCAAATTTATCTTCAGAACTAAATAAAGGTTCGCCTGTGGCAGCACTTACATAAATTCCTTTTTTATGATTGTTATAGTATTCATTTTTAAAAGCTGGTTCTGTACCTTCTTTTACCATTACCTCAAAAGCAGCTGGACCTAGTAATGTTCTCCATTCCGATTCTGTTTTTTCTATCGGGAACTTTCCTTTCTTATCTTCTAAAATCCCAGCATTTTCTGATGATGATTTTTTTGTTTGTCCGCAAGCAGCTAATGTACTTATGGCTAATACACTAAATAATATGAATTTTAATTTTTTCATGGTTTTAATTTATTTTAAAATTTTAGCTACAATATTTATTACCAACCCGGAGCAAAAGCCAACCCAAATACTGGTTTAGCAACATCTTTTCTATTGAACGGAAAAGCTAAATAGGGTTCTAATACAAAATATCCAAACACATTAACCCTTGCAGAAATACCAGCACTAAATGCGGGCACCCTAACATCAAAAGTTGTTTTCCCTGTATTTGGATCACTGGTAATTACATTAGGTTCTAATTTTGAAAAATCCACTTTATCTCCTTTATCCCAAGCTAAACCTGCATCAAAAAATAAATTTAATTCAGAAAAAAGAAATTTAGACTCTACAACTGATAATTTTTCTGGCCCTGTGAAAGGTAAACGAACTTCAAAATTAGCAACTGCAATTCTGTTTCCAATTAATTGATCTATGGTAAAACCAGATGTGCCGCTACTTTGTGAATTGAAAAAACTGTTTGCTTCAAAACCTCTTATTAAAAAAGGATAACCTATAAACAACGGAAACAATTGATTGTTGGTATTTCCAATTCTGCCGTAACCATATAGCCTACCAGCAAACGTAACTGGCTGGGTACGTACATATTTTCTTAAATCAATAGTTGGTGCTGTAAATTGAAAAGTTCCGAAATTTTGTTCAATGCCAATTCTATATTTAAACCCATCTAACGGTGATGCAATACCTGAAACTGCGTTATCTCCAACAAGAGCGGTATTTAATTGAATAGCTGAGAATGATCTTAAGTTAAAACCATTATATTCTGAAGTTGGTATTTTTCTTCTGTCTTGATCAACCAATTGACCAAAATCATTAAAATAATAACTGTACCTGTCAATTCTGTAAGATGTATATGAAATTCCTGTACCAAATTCTACCCGGGTAATTCTTGAAAAAGGGTAAGAGGTAAATGCTTGCGCAGATTCTTGAAAAACCCTAACTATATCTGTAAACTGTTCAAAAGCAGGACCAAAACGTGGCGATTCACCGTTAGGGTTGAAACCAAATGTACCAAATTGAAAAGGAATGTGAGAAATGGCACCACCCCAATTCCATCTACTTTGCTGGTTAAAATATGCTAGTTGAGCGCCTGCGTCGTAAATTTCACCATTTACAGATGCTGCACCAAATATTTGATCTCTACCTAAAATATCGCTAAAAATTGCTTGCACTCCACCGGCAATACCTGTCCCAAACCTACCAGCAGAAACACCAGCGCCACTGTTAGCAATATAATCTAATTTAAACTGAGGTTTAAATGGAATTGTTTTTACAGAATCTGTAGGTAAATCATCGTAAGCTAAAAAGTTATCTAAGTTTTTATTTACAATATCAACCCCAACAGAAGTTGGAGGGGGCAAAATAGCAGCTGATAAATCAACGGCATTATTATTTACAATAGTTGGTTTAAATTCTGTGCTATTGGCATTGTAAATGGTATATTTTTGCGCTCGATAATAGGAATAAACAACATCATTACTTTTTGATATACTTAATGCTGGCGAATTTTCTGTTATACCGCTAATACCTGTGAAGTAGTCTGTAAGCTGCTCTGTTTGTTGTGTTATAAATGAATAACGGTACATGTTTCTAAAACCATCTCTGTTAGATAGGAAATAAATTTTTGTATCATTATCTGCAAAAAGCGGATTAAAATTGTTAGCGCCTTTAAATACATCAATAGGTTTTATTTTCTTGGTTGCTATCTCTAAAACAGCCATACCCATTGGTATAGTTACTCTCATGTTATCACTTTTTTGGCTTACCCTATCTGTAGAGAAAACAACCTTTAAACCATCACTAGAATAGGAGGGTTGGTAATCGGTAAATCTATCGTTGGTTAAATGACTCACTTTTTTATCGCTAATGCTAAAACTAAAAATATCACTTTGACCATGTTTTAAACCAGAAAATGCAATATGATCTCCATCTGGAGACCAAGTTAAATTCCCAAACTGCTCTACCTCATCCATCCCTTCTTCTAACAAGGTTTTTCCGTTGGCGATATCTACAATAATCAGTTTGTTTCTTCCTTCACTAAAAACACTAAATGCAAATTTTTTGCTGTCTGGCGACCATGCGCCAGCTGATTCTATAAAGTTAAATTCATCAATATGGCCATTGCTTATTTTGGAGGTTAATTTCCGAACGACTGTACCTGTTTTAGCATCTGCCAAATATAAATCAATGGAAAACAAGCCTTGTTCTGATAGGTATGCGATGTATTTCCCATCCGGACTAATTGCTGGAGATAAATTACTATTGCCTCCGTTTGTATTGTCTATTACTTTTGTTCCTATTGGAGTTTGCGTGGTATCTTTTAAATAAGGCTTGTATGAATTTTCTAAAGCGCTTCGCCATAAGGTTGATAATGTTCTTTCATCGTAACCAAAGGTTCTTCTGATAGCCATTTGATAACCATATTTTGCTGATCTTTTAAAAAGGGGGAATATTACACTATCTCCATAAGTTGAGCCTATAAAGGCCCAAAAGGCTTGTCCGTACCTGTATGGGAAATATTTTCCGCTTGTTGTTAAATCATCTAAAGTTGGAATATCTTTATTGAGCACCGCATCACGCATCCACATTGCAGTATTGGCATCGGTTTTACCTAAAGAAAGGTACTCTGCCATACCCTCCACCATCCATAAAGGTAAGTTACCTATATTTTCTAATTGGGTAGAATCTCCTACCATTAAAGAATGGTATTGAAAAGCATGCACCAACTCATGACCTAAAACATGTCTTGTTTGCGAGTTTATCTCTTGAAATGGCATTACCACCCTATTTTTAAAACCCTCGGTTACCCCACCTGTACCCACGCCAATATCGCCACTTATGGCAGTTGTTTGTTGAAATTCTGGCGAATTACCATATAAAATGATAGGGTTTGGTGTTTTAAAAGTATCTCTAAAAACTTGTTGATGTAAAGCGTACCAAGCCTCACTTTCTTTGGCAAATTGCTTTATTAAACTATCATTTTTAGTGTAATAGTAAAGGTTAAAGTGTGGTGTTTCATAAACCTTAAACTTTAAGTTTTTATACCTTACTTTATTTTGCCCAAAATATTGCGCTTGTGAAGTAATTGAAAAACAAAATATGATTGATAATAAGAGTAAATATTTTTGAATATAATTGCGTTTATTTTTGATTTTCATGTTGTTTAATTTCAGCAAATTTAACGAGCCATTTTTAAAATTAATTTTCATTATTTTCTTTTTCCCTTTTCAGCCTTCTCAATTCTTTTTTTGATAATTCTTCTTCTTTTATCGCTTTGGGATTGTTTTCTTTGGGTATTTCTGTATTGTTTTTCTTTTCTTTTTTGGGTTCGGTGTTTTCTGGTTTTACATCCGTATTTTCTTCGTAAATAATAGGATCCGAAGTGTTATTTAATTGATTTAAAGAATCAACCATTGTAGTATCGCTTCTTAAAGTATCCACTACTATACGTGGTGATGTACAGGTGTATTTACGAGTTATTTCTACTTCGGGTTTTGGAAAAGGTCCTTGCGTGTATCCCGTACTCGCATCTTTGTAAACTTTTTCCATAAACTTTCCAAAAATCGGTAATGCGGTTCTTGATCCTTCGCCTGTTTCAGAAGTTTTAAAATGCACACTTCTATCATCTGCACCTACCCAAATACCTGTCACTAAATCTTTGGTGATGCCCATGTACCAGCCATCTACATAATCTGAAGAGGTACCTGTTTTACCTCCAATTTGGTTGTTTTTTTTCCATAAATCCCATTCCCATAAAGCCTGCGAAGTACCGCCTGGTTCTTCCATACCGCCTCTAAACATGTAAAGCATTAGCCAAGCAATTTCTTTACTAATTACTTCGGTTTGTTGCAGCTTAAATTCTTCGATGAGGTTATCATCATGATCTGTTATTCTATCAACTAAAATAGGTTCTACCTTGCTACCTTTGTTTAAAAAAGTGCCATAAGCTTTTACCATTTCAAATACAGAAACATCATTTGAGCCTAAACTTACAGACGGTACGGATAAAAGCTTACTATCGATACCACATTTGTGTGCATATTCTACCACTTTATCCCAACCTACTTTCTCTGTAATTTGTGCAGTTATAGAGTTCACTGATTTTGCCATTGCCCAGCGTAAGGACATTTCGCGGTAGCTAAAGTCCCAACTTGAATTTTTTGGTTCCCAAACCTCCGTTTTACTTCCATTTTGGTAAGATATAGATACGGGTTTATCAGTAAACTTATCGCAAGGACTCATTCCACTTTCTAATGCTGCTAAATAAGCAAAGGGTTTAAATGTAGAACCCGCCTGACGTTTAGATTGATTTACATGATCGTATTTAAAATGAGTATGATCTACCCCGCCAACCCAAACTTTAATTTTCCCGGTTGAAGGCTCTAAGGTCATCATGCCCGTATTTAAAATTTTTGCGTAATATTTTATAGAGTCGATGGTAGAAAATTCTACTTCCTTATCGCCATCCCAAGAAAACACGGTCATGCTTTTCTTTTTGTTAAAGAAAGCTGTTAAAGAATCCGGCTGGTCTTCAAATTTTCTGTAAAGCGGCGTGTACCAAGCCAAACGTTCTAAGTTTTTTTGCACAAAATCTTCAATTACATTTCCTTCAGAATCTCTCCAAGGATCTTCATCGCCCCAAACATTGTTAAATCTTCTTTGTAATGTTTTCATTTGCTCATAAGCCGCTTCTTCGGCATATTTTTGCAGTTTAGAATCAATAGTGGTGTAAATTTTTAGGCCATCTTCGTAAAGGTTGTAATCATTTTCTTCGCACCATTTCTCTAACCATTTAGCTACAGCGGTTCTTAAGTAAGAGTCACCGTCGTTTTTGCCTACATCTTTCCCTAAAACCAGTTTAATAGGGGCAATGGAGCTTTTTTTGTATTGAGCTTCTGTGATGAAATCATATTTCTGCATCTGCGAAAGCACTACATTACGTCTTTTTAAAGCATTTTCTGGATTTTTAATGGGGTTGTATGTTGATGTTGCTTTTAACATCCCAACCAACATGGCAGATTCTTGCAGGTTAATATTTGAAACCGTTTTGTTAAAATAGCGTTTTGAGGCTGTGTTTATGCCGTAAGAATTATTACCAAAAGGCACTGTGTTTAAGTACATGGTAATGATTTCGTTTTTATTATAGTTAGCTTCTAGTTTATAAGCTGTTAGCCACTCTTTCATTTTAGAAACCAAAGTGCGCACTACAGGTATTTTACTGGTAAAACCCTGAGATTTATTTAATCTGGTGCGGTATAAGTTTTTAGCTAATTGTTGAGTAATGGTACTGCCACCTCTTTTATCGCCGGTTGCGGTAGATATGATTCCTGATGCTAAAGAATAAAAATCGACCCCGTTATGGTTATAAAACCTCACATCTTCTGTTGCAACCAAAGCATTAATTAAATTGCTGTCAATCTCTTTAAAATCTACAGGGGTTCTGTTTTCTGTATAATATTTGCCAATTAACACACTATCAGCAGTATAAACTTCTGAAGAGATATTTAAAGAAGGAAATTTGATGTCTTTTTTAATTGGAGAGTAGCCAAATAAGCCCAAAAAGTTTAATTCGAGGGCACAAAGGAATATAATTATAAAGTAGATGATTATTAAGGGGTATCTTATTAACTTATTGCGTATTTCTCTAAACATATACTATCACCATGCGTGTTAAACAATTTGAACGAAGATTTTAAACTTTAATTTCAAAGGTATTAACAAATATAAATTTACTTTTTTAGTAATTGTAAGAAAACAGTTTTAATTGTGTTTTTAACATAAAATAACAATTGGCTTTTATTGTTTTGCATAGTAAATGTTTTGTGAAATTAGAGCGTTTGGAAACTCTCTTCTATTTGTTAATCCGATGTTATGCTTCGCATAAGAAACTAGACGGTTAGAGAGTAAGGATAAAGCAACATTGGTGATGTTAAAGATAATGGTTGGCTAAATTTTCTAGAGATAAGCAAAAAAATGAGTTTCATGAGCTTATTAAGGATAATGAACAGGGTCAACGCATTTAAATTTGATTAAAGATTTTTATTAGATAGTCGTTATCCCATCCTGCCTTAAGTCTT
>NZ_JBHULV010000037.1:0-9085 GCF_042684645.1 Pedobacter alpinus | reverse complement strand
CATTCGTTTGTTCATAGTTTCAAATTTAATGTGTTTATATTAAATCTGACAATAAAATCCCTCTAGTCAAAGGTAGCAACTCCAATTCTAAACTGTTGCAGAAAATAGAAGAGCTTACGCTCTACATTATTCAACTCAATAAAGAGCTTAAAGAATTGAAGAAATATAAAGAAACACCTAACAATAAAATCACACTCAATGAAAATTAAGACATACACTATCGTCATATTATTGCTTGTCTCATTTACTAATGAGGTGAAAAGTCAAAACATTATAGAGCTAGGCCCAGAAGGCTACAAATCAATTTTTATAGGCAATAACGGTGTTGGAGATTACACCAAATCAGTGATTTTATTGCATGAAATATACAACGGATCGCTTCTAGGGGCTAATTTTGCGATTGGAACCATAACGGCAAGGAGTTGAAATCAAGGATCATACAACCGACTAAGTGTAGTGGAATTGAAGAGTTCCTCCTCCTACAATGCCACATTTGCCACAATTAAATCTTCCACTATGGATCATCCATGGCAACTAAAAACTTGTATGTTTGATGGAAAAAAATATTTGGCATTAGCTGTACCATACGCTGACTCATTTTATGGTGACGGCTTCAGTTTCGCTGGTTGGACAGGGTCCTCAGGGCAAAATATGAGATGTGTGGCCTATGAGGTAAATGGGCAACCCATAAATCAAACTTTAATTAGTGACATTCAAGACTATTCTGGAGCAGGAATGATTGAAGATATCGTAACTACCGGTATGCGACTGAATGGGCCATTGGCCATTGGGACAACTAATTTGGATTTCCCTTTAAACGTAAATGGGACCATCCATAGTAAAGAAGTTAAAGTTGATTTAACTGGATGGAGCGACTTTGTTTTTAAACCTGACTACAAACTAGATAACTTAAGCGAAGTAAAAAAATATATCGAAACAAATGGACACTTACCAAATATTCCATCAGAAAAAGAGGTGATTGAAAATGGGATTAATTTAGGGGATATGAATAAAAAGCTTTTGCAAAAAATAGAAGAACTCACCTTATACCTTATCCAAAAAGATGAGGAAGTGAAAGAACAAGACAAAAAAATAAAAAGTATTGAAAGTAAATTAGAACAAATGATTTCAAAATCAACTAAACATTAAACCATGAAAAAATCACTCTTAATTACTTTTTTGTTCATTCAAATACAAATATTTGCCCATGCGCAATCCTATTTTCCTTCAGGAAATGGAGCTGCAGATTTACAGTCTTTTTCTTTTGCTAATGGACAATGGAATGCTGTTACCCCATCAAATAATACTTTAGGATCAAATTATTATCAAGGTGCAAATATTGGCTTTGATGCAAATAATTATTTTAGTTTAGTAAACCCTGTTTCACTAAATGAGTTTTATTTTGGAAGATGGGCTTATGGATGGCAAGGCTGGAATAGGGTTTGGCATTCAGGTAATTTAAATAACAATAATAGCAACTTTACGGCAAATGTACTAAACAGTAATAAGCTGGCAATTGGTGCTTTTGCTACCGAAGCAAAAATCAATCTTTTACAGACTGCTGATGCTGTAGAAAATAAGGGTCTAAAAATGTTTTACCAAGGGTCTTGGGGAACAGCGGGCTACGCAAGTGCTTTTAGATTCATTGATATAGCTAGCACAGAAGAAGGGCTAATATTTGAACTAAATGCATACGGAGCAGGAATAGGCTACTCTCCGCCAAGCTATGCCTCTCCGGATAAGCTTTATGTAAACGGAAATGTTGGCATTGGAACAAATACACCCGATGCAAAACTGACTGTTGCGGGTAATATTCATTCTAGAGAAGTAAAAGTATCTGTTAATGCTGGTGCAGACTTTGTTTTCAATAAAAATTATCCTTTAAAACCTTTAGATTCTTTAGCGTTGTTTATCAATCAATACAAACATCTACCAGAAATAGCTACAGCAAAACAAATGGAAAATGATGGGATTAATTTATCTGAAATGAATATTAAACTTTTACAAAAAATAGAAGAACTCACGCTATACCTTATCCAAAAAGATAAAGAAGTAAAAAGTTTAGAGGAAAGAATGAATGCCTTAGAAGCAAAATAATTAAAACCATTATTCAACTTTAATTAAATTTAAAATACAAACCATCATGAAAAACAAACAATTGCTAATTATTCCATTTCTAGTTATTGCCATTTTCTCTAAAGCCCAAATTAACGCTCCAGTAAATGTGCCCGCTTTAGGTATAAGTCCAACAGGGAATGATCCAAGCAGCATATTTTCTTATCAAAATCATCCTACGGCACATTATGGAATTGGTTGGTATAATGACAATGAATTTACTGGCGCAGCAATGGGTTATCTATCTGCTTATGGAGGGTTGAAATTTTTTACGGCTGGGCAACCTAAAATGATGTTGGATGTTTATGGCAGATTAGGTATAGGTACTAATTCGCCAACAGGAAAGGTGGAGATTAAAGGTCCATTTGATGGGAATTCTCAGTTAATTATTAATACAACATCATCAAACGCCGAATTAAGATTCAGTGATAATAACGTTATAAAGGGTTTTGTTTGGTATGATAAATTTTCTGATGGAATGGCTTTTGGTAGGGGAAGCACTTCAAACAGTATTTGGGTAAACACATCTGGTAATGTAGGAATCGGGTCCCTAAACCCCGGCTACAAACTAGACGTTATTGGCACTATCCGCTCTCGTGAAGTAAAGGTGGACATGAACGGTGCCGATTTTGTTTTTGAAAAAGATTATGGATTGATGCCTTTAAGCGATTTGGAGAAATATATCACAACTAATAAACACCTGCCTCAAATTGCTACTGCAAAAGAAATGGAAACCAATGGTGTAGAATTGGGTAATTTAAATTCTAAATTGCTGCAAAAAGTAGAAGAACTCACCTTATATATTATTCAAATGAATAAAGAAATAGATAAATTAAAAACTCAAATATCATCTAATCGATAGATAAACCATCATGAAAAAACAACTATTCACACTCCTAATTTTTATTGGATCTTATACCAATACCAAAGCGCAAATTTACACTCCAAGTGGGTCGATACAAGGTTCAACTGGAAATGACTATGTTGGAGTAGGTACCATTACCCCTAATGCAAAATTAGATTTAGGGACAGGTTATGGAGCAAATGGCGTAAAATTCTTAATGTATAACGACAACTTTTCCAATGAATTGGCAGGAACGAAATGTGGTTTTTATATGGATAATTATCGACCTAATAATTTAAATCTTGTTTTTCCAGAAGCTTCCGCTTACCCTGGATTATTTACCATCACTGCTAAGAATACTTCTGGAACAACTTTAAACCCATATTTTTCGGTTACTGGGTTAACCGGCAATGTAGGCATCGGCACAATAAACCCAGCCTACAAGCTAGACGTTATCGGCACCATACGTTCCAGAGAGGTAAAAGTAGATATGAATGGTGCCGATTTTGTTTTCGAAAAAGATTACGGTTTAATGCCTTTGAGCGATTTGGAGAAATTTATCACAATCAATAAACACCTACCCCAAATTGCATCTGCAAAAGAAATGGAAGCTAATGGTGTTGAATTGGGTAGTTTAAATTCTAAATTGTTGCAGAAAGTGGAAGAATTAACGCTTTACCTCATTGAACAAAAGAAATCTATGGATGATTTGAAAGCAATAGTTAGCCAACAAAATCAGGAGATTTTAAAATTGAAAAGCAAATAAAAAAATAAACCTTATCAAATGAAAAAATCACTTTTAGTTATTAAAGCATGTATTGTTGCCAGTTTAACAGTAAATGCGCAAACCAATACATTTCCTACCAGTGGAAATGTTGGAATTGGGACTACTAACCCTCAGGCTAAACTAGATGTAAACGGAGTTATCCAAACCTATAATTTAGATAGTCAAGTAGCTACATGGGATAATATGAAATTATGGTCTAATGGTGTTTCTAGTTTCATTTATTCTGATGGTGATGAAGAAGGGATGATTTTGAAATCAATTACTGGGAATAAAATCCTTTTAATGAGTAAAGTTGGTATAGGTATTAGTGATCCTAATTATTCATTAACATTTGCTAATGATAAGACTATTTCATTTAATTCAGACGCAACAAATCCTTTTGGCATAGAAGGAGGAGATCATTCTCAAACTAGAATAATAATGGGGCAATCTTCTGGTGCTAGTTCAAATATATCTTTTGGTGTATCAAATGGAAATGGATATGCGGGTTTTACAGAAAAAATGAGAATTTCTGCAAGTGGCAATATAGGCATCGGCACAACAAACCCTAGTTACAAATTAGATGTAATTGGCACCATCCGTTCTCGCGAAGTAAAAGTAGATATGAATGGTGCTGATTTTGTTTTTGAAAAGGATTATGGATTGATGCCTTTAAGCGATTTAGAACAATACATCAAAACAAATAAGCATTTACCAGAAGTAGCCTCTGCAAAAGAAATGGAAAACAATGGTGTAGAACTGGGCAAGTTAAACACAAAACTTTTACAAAAAATAGAAGAGCTCACGCTTTATACCATTGCGCAAGAGAAGAAAATTAACGCTTTAGAAGAACAAAATAAAAAAATGAAATTGTTAGAAAATCGGTTGGCAAAGCTGGAAATCTTAATCAAAGAATAATAGCAATGGCTTTCTCTTTACCCAAGAAAGCCATTTTATTTCCCTAATAACTTAGCTTGCACTTCACCCATCTGCTTTAAAAATTCCAGCAAAATATAAACTTCTTTTAAGTCTTTTCTGGCAGGTTCGCCATGTTTTACCATGTATTCCATCAATAACTTAAATAAGGTTTCTTTTAATGAAGCAGCTGAAACATTTTGTAACAGTTTCTCCAGCTCCTGTAAAAGTGGGTCTAAACTTTCTGCGCCCAAACCTTCCACTTGCTTGTGTATGTTGTTTCCAAAATTAAACTGGTAATTGATGTATAAGTTCATAAGCGCTTGTTTAGGTTAATTAAGTCTTCCAGATTTTTTATATAAATATCAAACTCACTTTTAGCTGCTGCCAATAAAGTATTCACTATATCATGGAGTTGATTAAAGTCCTTTGGTAAAACTTCAAACCCGCTATCATACCTTCCCTTTAAATAAGCTTCCTCAAGAAGAGAAAACAAATGTTCTTCTTCTTTATTAGAAGGTGTTAATACGGCATAAAGCGTTGGTGAAATACGGCTGGTATGGTTTTTAAGCTGTGCAATGGTATGCGTTTTTTGCTCTCCTCCCATAAATAGGTTAATAAATGCCCTTAAGGTAAATTCTGTTGCTTGGTGAAGCATAAAAGTTGCCAATGAATACTGTTGTTGGGAGGCAATTGTGCCAGCTGTTCTATAAAATATATTAGCTATTTTAATTGTAGACTGAAATTTTTCTGTTGCCTTATCTTTAATTTTTTTGAGACAAGGGTTTGAAAAATAAGGAACTTTTTCATGCTCGTTTTGGTAGACTAAATTTTGTGGACACAAATTTACCAAGAAGTAAAAAAGTCATTTTTGGTAGGCTTGTTTTACCCTACCGCTGGTAAAAACAGTGAAGGTAACGGGTAAATTAGATAAGCTTGCTAAGTTGAGATAAGGCTGCAAAGCATCCAATTTTTGCCCATGTCTTTCTGGCACTACAAAATAAAAATCATAGCATTGCATTTCTGTGGTACCTGCTTTAATGTGTTGCGTTAAATACACTTGCGCTGGTTGTAGCATGTTTACCAATGGTAATAAAATGGGGTGCAGCAAGGTTGGGCAGGCTTTAAATTTTTGCCGCTCTGCTAAAGCTTGATTAAAAACACCTAAACCCAGTTCGCTCAATTGCTGCAAACCATGCTTGGCTTGCAAAAGCAAATTTAATTTGGTTATATTTAGTGAAGTTGCGTGGTTAAGTACGTAACTATTTATCAGCAGTCCTAAAAAAACGGATAATGTTTCACTGTTATTTACAGCTTTAGACGGATGGATATTGTTTTCAATAAGCTCTGTTTCCATAAGAATGGGTTAAATGCGAAAGCAAATTGCGATTTTGTAGTTTGGTAAATTACAAGCGGCAGTTGTATCATACACCATAATTTGTGTATAAAACCATTGCTTTATTTTTTTATATTTGGATTATGGAAACCTTAAAACAACCTCAAAAAATGCATATTGGAAGAAAGATTTGCCGCATACGCGAAATACGTGGAATTAAACAGGAAGCGCTAGCGCAAGAATTGGGTGTAACCCAACAACAAGTTTCCCGTTTAGAGCAAAGTGAAGAAATTGAGGAGGAAGTTTTAGAGCAAATTGCTAAGATTTTAGGTGTGACTAAGGAGGCTCTTGAGAATTTCAATGAGGAAGCAATGTTTAATATTATAAATAATACATTTCATAATACTAGTAGTGATAACTCAACATTAATTGCAAGTTCTGTTAATTATCAGCCAACATTTAATACCATCGAAAAAATTGTTGAACTTTATGAAAGGCTGTTGCAGGCAGAAAAAGATAAGAATGATTTACTAAAAGGTAAATGATGAGAAAAGCCTAGTTTTTTAAGACTAGGCTTTTTTGTTTGCTGCTACAAACTTACTTCATTCCTTTAATTGTTGCTTTTATAAGATCATTTTCTTTTTGTAATTGTATAACGTAGAGCGTAAGTTCTTCTATTTTTTTCAATAGCTTGGCGTTCATTTCGCCCAATGAAACCCCATTTTTTTCTACTTCCTCTGCTGAAGGTATCCCCGGCAAATGTTTGTTGATTTTTATAAAGGTTTCTGTTTCTTTCAAGTCAGGTAGTTGGTAGTTTTTTCCAAAGACATAATCTGGCCAATTCGCGGTTTCTACCTTAATCTCTCTTGCCCTTATTTTTCCATTGACGGATAGCTTTTCTTGAGGTGTTAGAGTCCCGATTCCTACATTCCCAGTCTCGATATAATGTATTCCCTCGCCACTAATGCGTAAATTCCCAGAAGAAGCAATATCTTTAGACGTATCTACGCTGGGTGGAATGAAATCTGGTATTGATAGAGACGATGGCGTAGCATTGATAATAATCTGGTTTATACCACTGAAACCGGTCACTTTATCCTGCATGTAAGAAATCCTAGCTTTATATCCACCATAAGATTTAACATCCAAATATATCGGAGTTGCTCGATTAACATACCCTCCAACATTACTGGGAATATCATATTCGGCACCGAGAGAGATTTGAGCATTGCGATTAATGCCATAGGATTCTAGCAAACTGACTTTACGTTCTCCAACGTTTACTCCACGTCCAAATCCGATTTCTAACATGTACCTTTCATAACCTACCCCGTAGCTCTGCTCAAAAAGCTCCACGATAATTATCCCACCTGGTTGCCAATGATGTGAATTGTATGAAACCGTAGCAATTTCATACCTTATTGCTTGAGTATTGTCAGCATATAATGTATTCGTTACAGAGGTTTTTAAACCGTTCTGTTCTAAATGTACCTGTGCTTTTAGTAAGCTTACTGTTATTAGTAAGAAGATGAAGGTTATTTTTATTTCTCTCATTTTAGGAACGTTAATATTTGTAAGTTATTGGTTTCGCTTTTACTAGATTAAAGTGTTTACATATTCTCCGTTTTAAAGACGGTTGTAGCGAAATTATCCTGTTTATTCTCTATTAAACAACAAAATAGCCTTGTAATAATCTTTTTTATCAAAAGCTTTTTTTGCTCTTTTATTAAACGATATTATTTTTTCCAATTCTTTGGTATTGAAAGCTTGAATTAAACCATCCCCCAGCTGAAAAGCAGAAAGATTGTAGGTGCTGATATAGCTGGTTTCAGATAAAAAAGAATAAGCATTTATTTTACCACTTATTACTTTAAACTGCCAGCAGCTATCAGTGGCCAAGCCTGTAGTTAATCCTTCATATGGGCTTTCCCTACTGATGGATTTGGTCTCATTTACATAAGTTCTTGTCTCTCTGCCGGCTGCATTTTTTGGTAATTTCTTGTTTACCGTTAACAAATAGGTTTTATGCAATGTGGTATCGGTATAAATTTTTGAGCGGATGGTTTTTACGCTATCGTCTAAACCCGTTACTTTAAAATCATAAATAGGGTTATTGAGGTAGTTTGCATTATTTAACCAATTTCTATTCATCATCATGTTCATCATATTTCTGTTGGCCATAATCAAGTTTTGTTGAGACATCATCCGGTTATAAGAACCTTGATATGCAGCTGGCACTTGAGCGGTTGCTGTTTTTAATGCAATTGCAAAAGCGAATATGAGTAAGGTTTTGAGTAGGTATTTATTCATGTGATTGTTTGCTTGTTTGTTTTTTTTCTATTTATCTTATTTTTTCAATTGTAAAATCAGGTAATTTAAGTTTCTTGTCTCTTTTTGTTAATCATTAAACTAAATCTTTTCATGTTCACAAACCCAACTCCATTAGCTAATAGATAAGGGATTTCGACCATTTTGCCTTCCAATTTATGTTATATCATATGATTGTTTGCTTGTTTGTTTTTTTCTATTTATCTTATTTTTTCAATTGTAAAATCAGGGAATTTAAGTTTCTTGTCTCTTTTTGTTAATCTTTCAACTAAATCTTTTCATGTTCACAAACCCTCCTCAATTAGCTGATAGATAAAGGATTTAGACCATTTTGCCCTGCAATCTATGTTATATCAAATACCATAAAAAGCTTGGAAAAAATTGATAATTTTTATTAAGCATTTAGTAACTAAATGAATTATCTACCCTCACCACTTACTCTTTTGCAACTATAACCCTGTTTTTCCAAATCCTTTTTAAACTCTCTGGCATCCTCGCCACACATTCCTTGCGTTGAATTTGTTTTTTTGCACTCGAAGCAGGCATTCTTACCGCAGGATGTTATTAAGACTGCTAAAAGGCTAAGAATAAGTAATTTTCTCTTCATATTTTTCATATTTATGTATTTCAATTTTGTTCTTTGTTGTTGGTATTGGGGCTTATGTGTCTTAGCTTAAATATTCCGTATTGGCACAATAAAGCCGTTGCCCCTCGCTGGTGCGAGCTTGCAGCTCGTACCTTTACTATCATTACTATCAAACAAAATCTATTTCTAGAACTC
>NZ_JBHULV010000036.1:0-29529 GCF_042684645.1 Pedobacter alpinus | reverse complement strand
AGCATCTTTTGCCCTGAATATTAAATGAACATGGCTTGGCATTATACACCAACAATACAATTCCATCCCTTTTTCTTTACTGCAATAAGCTAAACTTGTTTGCAATATTTCAAAATATTGATCTCTAACAAATACATCTATCCAATAAACTGTAGCAAAACTTACAAAGTAAAGCCCCTCTTTATCGTAAAATTTATGCTTCCTACTCATTAAATTAGTTATTGGTACGAGCTGCAAGCTCGCACCAGCTTAGGGTCTATCCAATAAATGGTTGCAAAACTTACAAATTACAACCCTTCTTTATTGTAAAATTTATTTTTCCTACAGTTATTGGTACGAGCTGCAAGCTCGCACCAGCTTAGGGCAAAACTCACAAAGTATAATCCTTCTTTATTATAAAATTTATACTTTCTGCTCATATATGTTTATAAAAGTACGAGCTGCAAGCTCGCACCAGCCTGGGATAGTAACTCTATTATTTCAAATCTTCAAATTCTAAAGTAAAGTTTAAACTACTAGGAATATCCAGTTCCTTACGTTTTTTCATAAAAGCACTTTCAGTTAAAGGTCCTATTCTATTATCCTCTGGAGCTTCAGTAATAGGGGAATTTAAAGGTATAATAAAATAATTAGTGATTCCTTTATCAATTTTAAAGTCAACGTTTGGATGCTGCTTAACAATTATAAAATCATCATTAAAACCAACTGCAAAAACGGTAGGATTTACTACCCCTAGTCCACCCCATTGGGGATCGTTGTAATAGATTGACATATTATCTTTACTATCAATATAATCAACCTCATAATTACCTACCAAGTTTTTACTTGTCCCCATAAAAAGAATTGTAAATATAAAAGTTAAAACAAACACTGTTATAATTATATATTTATATTTTGCTAAGCTGTTAGTCATCATTATTAATTAAAACGCCTAATTTTATTAAACATAATTGGTTCTCTGAAAGTATATACTTGGTACATATTGCCTCCTGGCTGTAATGTAGCCCTCGACCATTCGGGAGCAATACCATACATTAATGATTTAAAGCTACTCGTGTTTTTTATTGTAAAAGTAAGGTCTATTCCATTACTACTTATTTCTGGAGTGAAACTTCCAACAAACTGCTCTATTGGATCCACACCTGCCTTTGCTAACCCCACAAGACCAAAGTTACCACCTCCAAGCCGTTGTTTTCCTTTAAAATTTGTCACACCATCATAAACAGTATTACCTGATTTGTTAACCTTCGCATACCAATAGTCTCTTGCTTGATTTACAACATCCGCATTTCTTAAGGCATTAGCAACTCTGTCATTATCAAAGTTACGAGTCTCATCTCCCATACCAAATGCCCAATCTCTTGTCATTTTAGTAGCTATCATAAAGTTTGCACCCCAATTATTAAAATCGCTTCCTGTCGTATATTTCCCTCTCACAACAACTTCATTTAGAGCTAGTCCTTGCCTTGTCCATCCTCCATCAGCTAGATTTGTATAAACAGCTCCGTTTGTTTTAAAAGTGTCCCCGACTTTTCCATTTTTTGGGCAACTTTCACATCCTCCGTCTGGGTCCACAATGCTTATAGGATTATTCCCCTCGCTGGTGCGAGCTTGCAGCTCGTACCTTTACTATCATTACTATCAAACAAAATCTATTTCTAGAACTCCTTTACCTCCACTATAATCTATTGCACTACTATATTTCCAATGATGTGCTTCTGTAACAAAGCCAGACACTACAGGGTTATTGTGTATATATTCTACTTTTTGATCTATCACTTCTGCACTCCATAATTCTATTGGTTTGTTATTTTGTTGCCAAAATTGTCTTTTTTTTACATTGCTATTCTTTAATCCTGCCCGTTCCATCAACCATAACATCCATTCTTTTCTGCTTTCATGCATATTTTCTTCTATTGCTTTTTGCATTGCTTTGGAAGTATACATTTTGAAACTCTTTAATAGCTCTCCCGGGTTAGCATCTTTTGCCCTGAATATTAAATGAACATGGCTTGGCATTATACACCAACAATACAATTCCATTCCTTTTTCTTTCCTGCAATAAGCTAAACTTGTTTGCAATATTTCAAAATATTGATCTCTCACAAATACATCTATCCAATAAACTGTAGCAAAACTTACAAAGTAAAGCCCCTCTTTATCGTAAAATTTATGCTTCCTACTCATTTAATTAGTTATTGGTACGAGCTGCAAGCTCGCACCAGCTTAGGCTGCAATTTTACCACATTTGCTCATTACCACACCTCCAGTAGCATCATAATATTCATCAGATGATGCCTTTGAAAACTCCTCCTCTGCCGGAAGGTAATCAAAATCTATACACTCATACTTTTTAACATTCCTTTTGAGATAACTGTTATGAACAAGAATTGGCATTATTAGTAAACCCTGACTATTTGTAATACGCATCAAATCCATTAATGAACCCAATAAACGCGAATCAATAAATGGAGTGTTTTCGTAAACAAGCTTATTCCAATTAGTAGGCTTAAATCGAATATTAGAACTAAATTTGTAAACATCATCGAATATTGTATCGAAATATTCTAAATCCTCAATTGACTTTGCTCGTTTCTTATACATAATGTTTATTTAAACAATATTGAAGGATTATTGCCTTTGCCCATAATTTTCGTCATAGTATCGTAGCCTTTATAACCTGCTGAATTCGAAGTACGAAACAGTATTTTTTCTCCTGTATTAGGATTAAGTATAATTTTTCTTTCCTCAGAGGCCCGCTTTACCTTTTCTTCATTCTTGCGCCAAACAGGGGTTTTATCCATAGCACAAGTCAGGCTTTCGTTCTTTAAGCATTTCTCTAAGACTTGCCGGTTTGGCAAGTTTGTTTATAAAAATCACGTAAGAAATATTATTAAAGCAACTAAAAGCAATAAAATTATAAGTCCTAAAAGTCTATCAAAAAAATCCTGATTTCTTTTTTCATATTTGATTTCAGCTTTTGATAACTTATAATCTGTTTTTGATTTATTAACAAGAATTTTATTGTATAATCTTCGGGCTAAACTCCCTATTCCCTTAAAAATTAGATTTCTCAAAAAAAATTCAATTATATAATACATATTATTATTCAGGGCTATTATTTAATTTAGATACTTCACCTATAATTGCGGCACCAGTTATACTACCTGTTGCAACATTAATTGTCCGTATTATAAAGCCTCTTGTCTTTGGCTTTAGACTAGAAAGGTAACGACCTTTAAACAATTTAGAAAACATAGCAGCATTCATTGGTTTTATAAGTTTCAATTGATTTATTTCAGAAAGACCACTTCCTGTAGTCACTACTGATAAAACAACTTCTTTTTCATCTGCAGTTTCTCCATTTATGTGCCTCCTGTTTCCTTTAGTTGATATCAACAAGCCCTGTGTTGTTAAATAAATCTCATCGGCCATATCATATGTGATTTTAGAAACAATATGCTTTTTTGATCTTTCATGCCAATCGTCTTGCCATGAAGGGACATAAGATTGCATTACAGGTCCAGAATAGTTAGAAAATTTATTGCTCGCACCATCAGTATATGCAATTGTAACCCCATCTGCCATTTTCTCTCCAGTCGCGAAACTTTTTGAATATCCGTATTCACCGGTTTTTTCGCTCTTACTGATTCCATTTCCACCATTTAACATATTACGATACCAAGCTCCGAACCGTGTATACCCCCCATCTGGATCAACTCCACTTACCGGATTATTCCCCATCCCTAAATATGGAGAAGCATATTGGCCATAAGGATCCACACTTAACCACCTGCCAATTGCCGCATCATAATTTCTTAATTCAAAAGAATTCCAGTTAGTTTCTTTGTCCTTTTCGGCATATTGCCCTTGGTAGCCGTAACGATAATCATTATTGGCTAAAGTTAATGGAGAGCCGTAAGGGTAATAATCGGAATAATATACAACATCTGCAAGTCCAGCTACTTTGTTTTGGTTAATTACTACCCTTACATTCCCTAGATGGTCGGTCAGTTCGTATTGGTAGGCACTGTTTGCCCTGTTGTACATCCCTATTCGGCTGGCAGCATATACGGGGATTTCTTTTTGTGCTAAAGCCGTTCCGTTGTTATCGTAGATGGCCATGGCATTTCCACTGGCATCTGGCACATAATAGGTGGTAATATTTTGGGTATGATTTATTTTTTTAATGCGGATGCCTGCTTCGTCATATACATAAGATAATTTTAATTGTGTATGAGTGGCATCACCATAAATAGCGGTTACTTTTCCACTTACATCGTAGCTTAAATATACATTATCTGTACCTTTTGTTTGGTGGGTCAATTGCCCTAAATCGTCATAACCATAACTGGCATAAGTATCGTTGGTATTTATATTTTCAACACTACTCAGCTTATTGGTATTGCTTTGGTAATGGTAATCAAAATTAGCTATGGTGCTTCCCGCAGTATTTGTCCTGTTCAATGCTTGTATATTACCGTTGGCATCGTAAATTAAACCGTGTTCTCGGTTGGAATTTAAAGTTTCTGTAAAAGTGTTGGTCCCAAAATTGGGTGTACCGTACTTATTGTTTTTGAACTGGTATTTATCATCATATTCATAGGTAAACATAGCAGGGTTATTTACACCTGCCCCGAAAGTACTCACTACAGTACTAGGCTTTTGGCTTCGCCAGCTTTGCGCCACGATGTTACCGTTATAATATGCCTTATTGGTTCCACTAGGGATACTTGAAATCCCTGTACCTGTACGGCTGTAATCGTCATCAAAATACTCAAGGGTCATCCCAAAGGCATCTTTGGCAAAGATATTGCCTGTTCCATCTTTCCCGGGGTCTAAATTTGTATCTGGGTGGTTAATGGCTTTTAGCCAGCCTTGCGCTGTATAAGTATAATCAATCCCTTGTAGGTTTTCTGCCAGCTCTACTCGTTTTAACGGTCCGTGTAAATAGTAATAGTAACGGGCTTGTTCTTTTCTTTGTGTAGGTACGGTTGCGGTATATGCAACTTTTAATCTGCCATCGGCATCATATTCATATTCGTGGATAAAGCGTTCGGTCGGGGAATCCTTTTGGAAATCTACTTTGCTTACGCTTCCCTGTGCATTGTAGGTATAATCAATAGTTTTTTTACTATTTAACCCTTCAATATGCTTAATTACCCAAGTTACACGGCCTTGTTCATCATAATTGTACCAAGTTTTGCTGTTGGCGTTTTCTGTCCAGCTTACGCCGCCTCTTAAATTAAATTCGTCTTGTTGGTAAGCGGTTAAACCGTGGGAATTATTGGGTTCGTCGTAATGTGTTTTCACCTGAAATAAAGGAGACCCGCCTGTTAAACCACCGTCTGCATCTATATTATCTTGTAATGCAAAAATAAGTTTTTTTTTGTTTACAATATAAAATTGGTGCTCCTAATTTTTTCATCAGGTTAATGGTATCGTATAAACTTCTTTCTGATAACCCAATTTTCTTTGCAAATTCTTTAGGTTTACCTGTAGATTTACTACTGATTAAAAAATCGACTTGTTCTATTCGGTTAAATAATTGTAATGACATGTTTTAGATAGGTAGGTTAAAATTATATTTTTTAAAAAAATTTCATGAATTAAAAATAAAACTATAAAACCATAAAAGAAATATTTTTTATGAATATAAATTATATTGATTTTAAATTAATTTATATTCTAAATTAGAAGAAATAAAAAATTTAATTTAATTAAAAATTTATTTTTCTACAATATAAGTTGTATTTGTTTTAATTTGAAATTAAAAATTTAGAATTAATTAGAAGAAAATCTAAAATAAGTAATAATTATATTTGGAATAATTCGATGTATGCAAAATCATATTTAAAATTTCTATTTATCTCTGATTCTTTTTTAGTTATTAATAAAAAGTCGTATTATTATGAATAATTTTTGCAGTTAAATAAAATTAAAATAAAGTAGAGTATATAGACAGTCTGAAGAAGCCATAAACTTTAAATAACTAATTATCAAATAGTTAAAATTAAAGTTCGAATCCCTCTTTCTCCGCAGATACTCATATCAAACTTTATAAAAAGCCTGCAAATCAAAAGATTGTAGGCTTTTTTGTTTTAGATTGAAGGTCAAAATATTCAAATTTGCTCATGTTAAATGAGCGTAAATCGAGAGTCATTAATATCGTAATAGATTACTCTCGATTGAACTTATAAAAATTTGATTATCAATCTGTTCAATCACTAAACATCTTGATTTTGGCTAGTTTCAAAAGTATTTTTGTTTAACTTTTTTAATCTCAAAATTATGAGTAATTTAATTCAATTACATTTTTACCTAAAAATACCCAAAGCTTACCAATCCGGAACAGATACAATTACACCTAACTTTTTAAGGTATTTATAACCTTTTTCGGCAGTATCTCTTGATATTTCTAGGATGTAACTTAACTCGTTTATAGAAGGTAAAACATCATCTTTTTTAAGATGACCGCTTTCTATAGTTGAAATAATAGAATCGCTTAACTGCAAAATATTTTGGAGTTGCAGAGTACTCATCAATTACAACATATTTAAAGAAATCGGTTGGTTTCATAATCTTATTTAGATAAATGTAAAAATAAAATGGTGTGTTTTACATTTTATGGTTGCATCAATGTTTTCAATTCTTGCTCAGATATTTTTAAAATAGAACCATGTCTGGTTCCTTTCGGCAGAGAAATCTGGCTAGAAATATCGTCCCAATTGATAAGGTCTTTTGAAGATAATGCACCATATTGTTTTAAAGTATATTTATCGAAATAAACTATCCAATTATCTCCATTTTTATAAGCAGTTGGACCTTCTGCCCAATAATTTCCTGTAAATGGTTTGCTTGCCGAAGTATAAGGACCAGTTAATTTTTTACTGTAAGCAATTTTTAAGTTCTTTTGTGCAGGCTCACGGGTTTCGTCTTTAACAAACATCACCCATTTTTTCCCTTCCTTTAAAATAGTTGCATCAATTACATTGAAACCAGGGTCGTAAAGTAATTTTATTGGCGAAAAACTCTTAAAATCTTTGGTTAGTGTGTAATACATTCTGTGGTTATAACCATTATCTTTTTCAGAAAAAGTCTCAGGGAATTTACCTGTTATGGTGGTTGCCCAATAAATCATGTATTGCTTTTTCTTTGCATCATAAGTAATTTCAGGTGCCCAACAATTTCTTGCACCTTCTTCTTTTGCCATTACAGGGATTGCAACCTGTTGTGACCAATTCACCAAATCTTTAGACCAAGCATAACCAATGGTTTTATCAGTCCAGCTTACTGTCCAAACCATGTGAAAATTACCATCGCCGCCCCTGATGATACAAGGATCACGCATTAATTTATCTTTAGAAACTTCGGGCTTTAAAAAAGATTGATCGTTTTTTAAAGCCTCCCATTTCAGTCCGTCGCGGCTATAAGCTAAATGCAAACCATCTTGTCCGTTATTTTTGAAGTAAGAGAACAGGTAAATGGATTTATCCGATTCTTGGGCTTTTAATTGGATACAGAAGGAGATGATTAAGAGTGATAAAATTATTTTTTTCATGATTAAACCCTAATCCATATGAAAAACTTGTTGTAATGGAATGCTCACAGGAGAATTATCTGGATTGGTTTCCATGATATCAGCCATATAAGCCCACCATTTTTGAACGATTGCAGTGGTGCCTAAATCCTGAGAGGAAGAACCTGACTGCTGCTGAACTGCAAACAAAGTATTGGTTGCTTCTTCTAAAAATATTGAGTAATCACTAATTCCATTATCTTTTAATAATTGAGATAGCTCTGGCCATATTTCATCATGTCTTTTCTTATATTCTACTGCACAACCCGGCTTCATCTTCATCGCAAATGCTATTTTCATCTTAATACTATTTAATTAGTGATTTATAAATTTCAGCTTCGATAATTGCTAAACTTCCTTTTGCATTTAAAGCTGGACTGTTTCCATCGTCTAGATTTTTACCATTCATTTCAACCATTTGTGGTTTATTATCGGCTAAAGAATCATCAACTAAGTAAATGCTTACTTTACTACCAACCATTGGTTTACATTTTACCAAAACATAGCCCAAACTTCTATCTGTTAAACCATTGAAAACCTCTTTCCCATCCACCATTATTTTGATAGGATATTGACGAGTTCTGAAACCATTTAGTTTTAAAATTACTTCATCAACTCTTGATTTTTTAGCCAATTCATAAGTAATCCAAGCGGTTGAAAGTTTGCCATCATTTGTCCAGCTAGAAAGTTCGTTGTTGTCAAAACTTGCTTTTACATCTTTATCATTAGCGCCAGCGGTAGCGTTTACAATTTGTAAAGTCTCTCTACTTGGTGTAAATGAGGCTCCTTTTGGCGTTGGACCTCTCTCTAAATTAGGAGTTAATCCATCAGCTGGGAAAAATTTAGATAAGCCATCTTTAACCTCAATTGGTTTTGATTCAAATTCTAAAACTGCCTTTTCTAATTTATCAGAAGTTGCCGTTAGTTTGATTTTACCTGAGGCTAATGCGGAGCGGATTAAAACTCGGTTTACACCACCCTCAACTGGTAAACTTTGTGATAAAATATAATTATTGGGGCCTTGAGCGATTCCACCTTTCCATTCTGCTGGGCCTTCTAAATTAAAATTAATCATGTTTAAAGCAGTTGGACATCTTTGTCCGTTTTCGTCAATCACTTCCACTTCTACTAAAACTAAATCAGCACCATCGGCTTTAAAACCTGTTGGAGATTGCATTAATGTTAATTTCAATTTTTGAGCGGCTTTTGCAGTTACTAGAGATTTTTCGGCTATTTGCTTTCCTTTTTCATCATAAGAAATGGATTTTAAAGTTCCTGCTTCCCATTTAACTTTTGGAAAAGTGAATAAGAAATTCTCGCTTCTTTCTCCAAAACCTAAGGATTTTCCATTTAAAAATAGCTCAACTTTTGGCGCTGCAGAAACTACATATTGGTCTTTCACCACACTATCGGTATAATTCCAATGACCAATCATGTGCATACCTTTTGGGTTTGCATCAACCCAGCCATCCCACATTACTTTATGGGTAAAAAAACCATCTTTCGGAATTCTCATGGCATCAACTTCACCGCTTCTACGGTAATTTTCTTCTCCCCTATAATGGGTATTAGTATCAGAAAAAACGATGTTTACTCCACCAGAACTTACTCTTTTACCAGTTCCTGGCCGTTGTACCCAAAACTCATTCCATCTTATAATATTTTCTATTGCATGAGTATCTTGGTTGCGATTATAGCTACTTGCATCCTGATTATTATACAAAGGACCAGCCCCATTTTTATGGAAAGGCTGTGTAAAATCATCCCAATATTTTCTTAAACCTTCATCTCTGGAATACTCCATTGCCCATAAAGGCTGTGTATCGCTTTTGTTGATGTACAACATTTCGCCACCATATTCAGATACTTTGCTATTTAGCATCTCTCTAGAGCCAATTGCTCTGCCTCCATTAGGATCATATTTATATTTAATCTCCTTCATTTCAGCCATGTGTGCGTCACTAATTGACTCATTTCCACATTCGTAAAAAATAATAGAAGGATTATTTCGATTGTAGATAATGGCATCTCGCATCAACTCTTTACGCTGCTCCCATCGTCTGCCACTCACATCAGACTCTGCATCGCCGGCAGGCATGGCTTGTATCAAACCTACTCTGTCAGAAGATTCTACATCTTGTTTCCAAGGAGTAACATGCATCCAACGGACCAAATTCGCATTGCTTTCTACCATTAATTTATTGCTATAATCACTCAACCAAGCAGGTACCGACATCCCAACTGCTGGCCACTCGTTACTGGTACGTTGTGCATAGCCCTTCATTACCAAAACCCTATCGTTTAGGTAAATCATCCCGTCTTTAAATTCGGTTTTTCTAAAACCTGTTTTGGTTTTTACTTCATCAATGGTTTGATTGTCTGCTTTTATTCTAGTAATTACAGTGTATAAATATCCATAACCCCAACTCCAAAACTCTAAGTTTTTTAAATTTGATGATGATTTAATTTCTTGAGTTTCTCCAGCCGAAATGCTTTGAGTTGATGATGTAAAAGTTGCAACAGACTTCCCTTCTAAATCTAAAACCTCAGTTTCTAAAACTATACTTTTGGCTTGCGCCGATTCATTTCTAACTTGACTTTCTATATTGATTTTAGCTGATTTTTTTGAAACATCGATAGTGGAAGCGTAAATATAAGTCCCAGTTGTACCTAAATTACTAAATAAGGGTAAGGTTTGATAAACGTTTCCTGTGGTATGCAACCAAACATTTTTAGGCATTCCTCCATAATTAGCATTAAAGTTTTTATTGTTCCACTGCCAAGTGGAGTTAGTTGCTTTTTCATGATAATTCCACGAGTTATCAATACGTAAAGCAATCACATTTTCTTGATTTGCTGGATTTAAAAATGGTGTTGCATCAATACCAAAAGCCATTACGCCATTTTCATGAATGCCAGCAAATTTACCATTTATCCAAATTTCGGTGCCAAAACGTACACCTTCAAACTCTAAAAGTACTTTTCCGTTTGCTGCGTCTGCTGGTATTTTGAAATGCTTTCTATACCAACTAATTCCTGTGCTGTGTTTATCTATTGGTTTTTGAAAAGCATCGTCTTCATTCCAAGCTTGAGGTAAAGTGATGGTTTGCCAATCATTATCATTATAATTTGGTTGAGCGGCCAATGAATCATCAAATACTTTCAACTTCCACTCGGGATTAAAATTATATTTCTCTCTAACCTGAGCTTTAACTATCTGCATTACAATAGTTAAAGCAAGTATAGAAATCAATAAAATAATCTTTTTCATATTGATTAATTGATGATTAATTCAAAAGCTCCAGAGGCATTAACGCTTAGCATATTTTTAGATTGATTAAAACTCCAATTAGCAGAAGCCAATTCTTTACCATCTATCTTTACAGATTTTGGCGCTTTGGTAAACCCGAATATCTGCACCTCAAACTGATGAGTGATTGGTTTAAAATCTCCAACAGGTTTATCAACTGTGATTTTTAAACCATTTGTAGTTTCTTCACTTTTAATTTTAGTAATTGCTAATTTTCCATTTTGGTAATCAAGGTTTTTACCTTCATCTTCATATAAATCAAAACTAGATTTACCTGAAGGATAAATGGCTAATGTGATGGTTTTAACTTCTTCAGTATCGGTATATTTCATATCCTTTTGCATTGGAATAATTCCACCGCCTCTTACGAAAAGAGGAATGCTATCAAGCGGCGCAACCACATGAATATATTTTCCACCCTCCAATTTTTTACCACTCCAGTAATCAAACCAAGTGCCTTTTGGTAAATATAAGGACCTTGTTTTAGCTGATTTCACGGTAACTGGGCAAACCATTAGGTTATCTCCTAAAAGGTATTGATCATCAATTTGATAGGTATTCACATCATTTTGATGGTTTAAAACCAAAGCCCTCATCATTGGGATGCCGGTTTTATAATTCTGATACATGGTTGAATACAAATAAGGCAACATGCGATAACGCATTTGATCATAATATTTGAAATTCCTTAGCGCATCTTCGCCGTAATTCCAAGGCTCTTTATAACCTGGATGATCCATCCCAAAAACCAAAGCCACAGGAGACAGCATCCCAAACTGAACCCAACGGATGTACAATTCAGGGTCGGCTGGATGCTCAAAACCGCCCATACAATGCGCCCAATTGCTCACTCCAGAAAGTCCGATATTTAAACCTGCTTTTATTACCGGAGCAAAATATTGCCACTCGCTAGGCCAATCTCCAGCAAAAATGAAAGGATATCTTTGAATACCTGAGTAACCTTCTCTGGTTTGATTTAAGCCTCTTATTTTATTTAACTCTTGAAATTTCTCATAAGGTGCTTTTGCATAAGCAATAGGAAAAAGATTGTGTAAACGCTCAGCTTCTCTACCCGTTGGGCCAACTTTATCACTTTCGTTTGCTCGTCTACCAAATGCGCTACCTTCATCGGTTTTTAAAAACATGGCGCCTTGTTTAGCAACTCTCATTACCCCGTTTTCCCACCACCAATCCACTGCTTTTTGGTCAAAGAAATTCACAAATTCTCCGGGTTTTCCGTTTTCTGGATAGGTAAATCCTTTCTCACGAGCTTGATCTAATAAATTAAGTTTTTTAGCATTATCAAACCTTGGACGTAAATGCACACCAACCATGTTAAAGTTCATGGCATAAAGGCTATCAAACATTGATTTTGGATCTTTAAAAGTGTCTCTCCACTCAAAAGTGGTTGCACCTTTTCCCCCGTTTTCTCCAAACAAACGCCAAGTAGAATCTAGCCAAATGATATCGGCAGGAATATTTTGTGAACGTAATCGTGAAGCTAAAGCTAATACATATTGGGTGCTTGTCATTTCTTCATGACCCCAGGTTCCACCGCTATAAGTTCCTACATGTAAGCCTAAAGCAAATTTTGGCATTAGGGGAGATTTGCCAGTGATGTTGGTGTATTTATCAATTAAAGTCGGGAAATCAGGACCGTACATAAAGTAATAATCCAACTCGCCATCAACTGCGGAGAAACTATATTCATCAGGATTTGAGAAACCCATATCCCAATTAGAAGCGAAAGAATTATGGAGATAAATGCCATAACCTTTGGTACTCATAAAAAAAGTAACAGGACAATAATTAGCTTCTAGGATGTTATAAGCGCCAACTTCATGTGGTAATCCTTCTCCTCTACCCACATTTAATTGTAATTGCTTTCCCTTTCTATCCAAAAAATCCATACGCTCTCCAAAGCCGAAAAAATGCTCGTTGGCTTGCATCGTTTTAGTGATAGCGACTTCAGCATTTTGTTTTTTTGCAGGTAAAGCGTCTTCATTTAATAAAACATCCTTTTTGTTGTAAACCGAAATTTTAAAAGGAGATTTTTTGATAATTAATTTCAAACTATCGGATTGTAAAGTGATGCTTTCTTTACCTTCGGTTTGAGATAAGTTTACGGTAGACCAATCGTACTTGTTAACCATCAAATACTCATTGGCTGCAAAATTACCATCCCAACTGTATCGAACCCTAAAAACTTGAGGCGTACAAAATTCTACTTTAACAGCTCCATCTGTATTTTGAAAGGTAAACTCATTTCCTTTTCTTACTACAGATTTGAAATTGCTTTGAGCTTGAACATTCAAAAACTCAAATAGAAAAAGGAAAACAAGGAAAAACTTCGGTTTTAACATTCGCATTATTTGCCCCCCATTTTATAAACTTCGGCACCAGCCAAAAGAAAACAACCTAAGCCATAATCTTCAAAATCAGGCATACTGGTGTATGTTACTGGTTGACCATCTTTAGGCTCTTTTCCTGTTCCTTGCATATAACCTAAAAATCCAGTTGGATGAACCGCTTTTGTTACCATCGCATTCCAAGCTTTTTCTACCACAGGCTGATAAGTCGCTTTGTCTAACAAACCGTTATTCATACCGTAAGCCATTCCGTAAACAAAAAGAGCTGTTCCGCTAGTTTCTGGACCACCAAAATTATTTGGGTCGTTTAAACTCACATTCCAAAAACCATCTTCTCTTTGTAATGGAACTAAGGCTTTCATCATTTCTAAATAAGTTTTCAAGTACTCTTCGCGGTGCGGACCATCTTTAGGCATGATATCTAACACCCTTACCAAAGCTGCAACAACCCATCCATTTCCTCTACTCCAGTAACAATCATCGCCGTTTGGCTCTTTGTATGGAGGCACAAAAGCTTTATCTCTCCACCACAAACCTTCTTTTGCATTGTATAAACCACCTCCTTCAACTTCTTTGGTGTGCATATACATTTTGTACATGTACTCAAAATAAGCAGGGTTATTTTCTAAAACACCCAATTTTGCAAAAACAGGCATTGCCATTTGAATGGCGTCAATCCAAGTCCAATCGTTGATTTTACCGTTCGCCATCATCAAATCCATAGTTGCTTTGATGTCTTTGATACGCTCGGGCTGTTTGTCTATATAGTATAAATCGATATAAGTTTGACCACATGCTTGGTCATCTCCATTACGAGTTTTGATCCCGTTTCTTAATCCCCATTTATGTTTTTCGCCCCATTCAACTGCATAATCATAGTATTTTGGATTTTTATCCAACTTATACAATTCCATTAAACCTTCATAATAAACGGCTCTTGTCCAGATATTACTTGGTCTTTGGATGTTTGTAAAAATAGGCTTGTAAGGATCTGGCCATTTGTTCATAAAATAGCTATTGGTAAGCCTCATTACGTTTAAAATATCTTCCTTTTTTGCTGCTGTTTGCTTTTTTTGAACACTGCAGGATGATAAAGTGAAGGCTACTAAACTTAATACAATGATTTTATTTGTTGATTTAAACATAGTGTATATAATATTGAATAAATTATTATTTTGTTTATTGGTTAGCAAAATTAAGTTTAAGAGAACTAAGGGGTTCAATTGATTTCGAATGCTATATTAGAGATTTTAAATCAATGTAGCAACCTGCTTTGTCCTGCAATAATTTAAATGCTATTTTTGCAATATGCATTACTTAATTAAACCTCTAAAACTTATCCTGAGGTCGTTTTTTGTCTAATTCTTCAAAAGGGATAACTCCTGTTTTTGTAGCCCAGTCATTATATAATTTGGTCAATTCTTTTACCTTATCAGGATATTTTGTGGCGAGGTTGTTCATCTCGATTCTGTCCTTTTTTAAATTATACAACTCCCAATTGTTACTTGGATATTCTGAAACCAGTTTCCAATCTCTAGCTCGTAAAGCTCTGTTTCCTTCATGCTCAAAAAACAAAGCTTCATGTCCTTTCCACTTTTTCTTTTGGAAGATGGGTAAAAGACTTTTTCCTGTTGTTGCAATGATTTCATTGCCTTTATAAGTTTTGGGATAGTTTACACCTGCCAATTCTAAACAAGTATTCATCACATCAATAATATGAGCCGGTTGATGGTTAAGTTGTGGCTTGATATAATTTGGACCATAAGCAATAAATGGTGTAGCAGTGCCGCCCTCGTATTCCCAATGTTTGAAGGAACGAAAAGGAGTATTACTTACATTTGCACCCTCGAAACCATAAGCTGTAAAGGATGATTTATTGGAGGCTAACATTTTAGATGCTTTGAAAATTTGGGGAGAAAAGCCTGTGTTATTGATGGTTTCGTTACTTCCTCCGTTATCAGAAAGGAACATGAAAACTGTATTTTCTTCCTCGCCCAGCTCTTTTAGTTTTGCTTTTAGTTTCCCGATGTTTTGATCCATTCTGTCTATCATAGCTGCATAAACGGCCATTTTATCATCCCAATCTTCTTTTTGTTTTTGAGTGAGGCTGTTCCAATCGGGTAAGTTTGGGTCGCGAGGAGAGAGTTTCTCATTTTTAGATATTACACCCATTTGCTTTTGCTTTTCAAAACGTTGCTGCCTTAACACATCCCAACCTTGCATAAATTCACCTTTGTATTTGGCGATGTCTTGTGGTAAAGCGTGTAATGGCCAATGTGGCGCTTGATAAGCCATAAATAAGAAAAATGGCTGATTAGGTTTACGTTTTTCTTCTATAAATTTTATGGCGAAATCTGTATAGGCGTTTGTAGAATAATAATCAGACGGGGTTTTGTATTCTTCTTCGTTTAAAACGATGCTTAATTTTTGATTTGGGCGATATGGTCGGTTTTCGAAATAGCTGTTTGCACCATCAATTAAACCAAAATACTGATCAAAACCACGACGAGTTGGCCAATTTTCTTTGGCTTGGCCGAGGTGCCATTTACCTGTCATGAAGGTTGCGTAACCACCTTCTTTTAATGCTTCGGCAATGGTAACTGATTGTCTATTTAAATATCCTTGATAAGCTGGTTCTGGCCTAGTATTCATCATATCTCCAACTCCAGCTTGATGCTGAAAAAGCCCTGTAATTAAGGAAGCTCGAGTTGGACAACAGCGTGAAGCGTTATAAAAATTAGTCATTTTTAAGCCTTTAGCTGCCATTTCATCTAATACTGGGGTTTGAGTCTCGGACCCGAAACTTCCGATATCAGAAAAGCCCATATCATCAGCCAAAATGAGTACGATATTTGGATGTTTTTTAGCGATTTGCTGTTGTGCAAATGATTGTGAAGAGATATTTAACAGTGTTAAAAATGAAATGATTTTTACTGTTTTATTCATTTTGATTTTGTTTACATGTTTAGGTGCATTAACGATTGAAGCGGCATCCTTTTTGGCTTTTTCTGCCAAAAAGATATAGCGGAAAGCGTGTTAAAATGCCCAATTCATTATTTTAAACGCTATATCTAACAAATTTCAAATCCTACTTAATGTATTTAGCCAACTTTAACCCTTTAATTTCTTTGATCCCATCTACCACTTTTTGAGCATTGAATTTTGCACCTTCTTCTATGGTATGGGTTGCGTCTTTTGGCCCGAAATAAAGCTCATTTACTTTCGCTTCACCTGCTTTATTGTATTCATCGGCAATGAGTTTATTTAAATCTATATAATATGCATTTTCTTGGATGGCTGCAGCTCGAGCCCACTCTATATACTCAGATCGGTTCACTTTTCCGTTGTTCCACGAGTTGCGGGGAATGAGCGAACAAACGATTGGAATACCACCTTTGGCTTTGGTTTCTCGCACAAACTGACGAATGTACCAGCCGTAACTATGCACCAATTCTTTCTTTTTTAAGATGGGATTGTAGATTTCTTGGCTCTCATCTCCATTTCCTTTGATGGTTCCTCTTGCTCTGGCGGTATCATCTAATGGACTGCTATCGTTATGCCCAAATTGCATGATGACATAGTCACCAGGTTTCATTTTTACCAAAACGCTATCCCATAAACCTAAAGCCCTGAATGTTTTGGTACTTGTACCGCCTAAAGCATGGTTTTTAAACTCTACTTTTTTTGGATCAAATAAGTCGCCGATGAAGTGTCCCCAACCCCATAAACCGCCAGCGCCATTGTCTCTTCCGTTTTTAACGGTTGAATCTCCAATGAGGTAAACCGTTGGTTTATTGGCGATTTTTAATGCTGTACATGCGAAAATTATTAAGGATAATGTGATGAGGCTTAGTTTATGGGTTTTGTTCATAATGATATTTTTATTTCTTATTGTACTTTTTAGGCTTTTACGCTCATGGCTTTCCGGCCTCATGAGCGGCCAACTCTAGTCACTTTTCCCTTGATGAAAAAGTAACCAAAAAATCAAGGCTAACGAATATTTGTTCACATAGCCTCAATAAATCTTTTAAGTACAATCCGGAGCCGTGTGAATGTTATTGCTATTTTTATGATTCTACACCACTTATTCGGATTGTTTAATTGCTGTGGTTTATTTAGGTTTCTGCTAAAGATTTATTGGACTCTGTTTCCAAATCTTCTAAGGCCGGTCCTTTTAAACTTACACTTTTATTGTTCAACCTTTTACTTCAAACTTACTATTAACCATTCAAAGCTTTTTTCAATTTCTTTTCCTTCGATAATTTTAAGCCGTCTACTACAGATTCGGCGTTCATTTTTGCGCCGTCTTTGTTGGTATGGGTATGCTCGTTGGGGAAGAATGGTTTTACTTTTTCTGGCCCCATGGCGTTGTATTTATCTGCTGTAATTTTGTTGAGATTGATAAAAGTAACATTCTTTTCTTCGGCTATTTGTTGTGCCCATAAACCGAAATCCTTATCGGCTAATATTACTTTTCCGTCTTTCCAATCGTTTCTTGGAATCATTGATAAAATGATTGGTGTTGCACCTTTTGCTCTGGCTTCGTCTACAAATTTTCTTAAATATTGTCCGTAAGTATAAACGGTTTCTACACTTCCGTCTTTCCAATTTAAATTAACAGAATCTTTTCCAATTCCTCTTAAAACCCCTCTGTATCCATTTCTTGAAGTATCTGGCTTACTGCCTTCGTTATGCCCAAATTGCATCATCACATAATCGCCAGGTTTTAACATGCTCAAGACTTTTACCCATCGCTTTTCTTTAATAAAAGTTCTAGTACTTCTCCCAGCCATGGCATTGTTTTGAATGCTGATTTTGGTGGTATCAAATAAATCTGGCAATAAAGAGCCCCAACCCCACATGTCTTTATTTGAATTTCTAACTGTAGAATCTCCAATTAAATAAAGCGTTGGTTTGTTGGCTGGCTTTAATGCCACACAAGCCGTAATAACTATTGCAAATAGGTATAAATAAGATTTTTTCATTTTTATTTGATGCTGATTTTTGTTGTTCCTGAGGTTAAATCCTCTGATTTTGCCGTAATAGTAATTTCGCCATTTGATGCTTTTGCTCTAATAATAGCATTACATGAACCCTTATAAGCAAAACGTTTAGTGTCTTTAAACTTTTCATGACTGGCGTTAAAACCATTTTCGACGGCAACAATTTCGGCATTTTCACTTATGCTAAAATTAATCAAAGGAGTTGCATTTGGACAAAGATTTCCGTCTTTATCAACCACTTTTGCGGTAACGTAAACTACATCATCCCAATTATTACTTATACTAGATTTCTCTACTTCTAAAACAATTTTAGCAGGTTCAAAAGCTGTTTTAAACTCCTCAAAACTCACATCTTTACCTCCATTTCTACCAACCGCTTTTATGGTTCCTTTTTCGAAATTCAATTCCCAATTTCTTGGGGAATCATTGGCTGGTTTTGGTTTTACACCTTGAGATTTTCCATTTAAAAACAGCTCGACTTCTTCGCAGTTGCTGTAAACTTGGACATTTGCAATGTCATAAGTATCAAAATCTGATGGTGTCCAATTGGCAACCCAATCTCCTTTTCCTGCATTATCATCTCTTCTTACCAAATGCACAACAGGTTTATCACTCCACCAACTTTGGCGTTGTAAACCTTCTGTTCTCCATCTTCCTGATATATCAAATAAGCCTTGATTATTGGTTACTTCTGGCCAATCTGCTTCACCTAAATAATTAAAACCAGTCCATAAAAACTGACCAGCCATGTATGGTTTATCCCTTAAAATTAACCAACCTGCTTGTGTATGTCCGTTTTCTGTACCAATTACTTTTTGTGTTGGATTGGCTTCATGAAAATTAACCAATTCGCTTTCTCTATAATTTTGACCAACAATATCCATTGTTTGGGCAAAGCCATTGGTGTAAACCTTAGATGCTGATGGACGAAACAAAGCCATAGTTACCGGCATATCTGGAATAATACTATGAATTAAATCTTGTTGGTCTTTATATTTTTTAAAGCCTTCTGGGCTGTCTAAATTATCTCTAATCTCGTTACCCACACTATAAATCACTACTGATGGATGGTTTCTATCTCGCAAAGCTAAATCGCGAGTATCACGTTCCCACCAATCTTTAAAATAAAGGTTGTATCCGTTTTCTCCATTATTTTTGCTAGTGGTCCAAGTATCAAAAGTTTCATTCATTACCATGATACCCATTTTATCACAAAGACTCATAAACTCTGGCGAAGCTGGATTATGCCCAACTCTAATTGCGTTTACGCCAACTTCTTTCAATAATTTAAATCTTCTTTCCCAAGCTGATAATGGAACCGCAGCACCCAAACTTCCTGCGTCGTGATGTAAACACACCCCTTTTATTTTGATGTTTTTATCGTTTAACCAAAACCCACTAGCAGCTTCAAATCTGGCTTCTCTTATTCCAAATTCTGTGGTTTTTTGGTCGATTTCTTTTCCACCTGAAATGATTTTTGTTACAGCCTTATACAAGTTAGGACTTTCTACATCCCAAAGTTCTGGTTGGTCTATTGTTAAGAGTTGGGCGTAATTTAGCTTTCCGGAAGCAGTTAAATTTTGCTTTGTAGAGGTGATTGTTTTTACCGTTTTACCTGACGGCGAGATGATGCTGACTTGTAATTCGACCGATGATGGACTGTTACTTTCATTTGTTAAATTCATTTCTACACTCAATTCGGCTTGCTTTGCATCAGACTTTTTTGTTCTTACAAAAACTCCCCAATGGTCAAAATGAATAGGATTTGTAGTTACCAAACGTACATGACGATAAATTCCTGCTCCGGCATAATACCTTGAAGCTGGCTGAACAGAATTATCGGCTTTTACAGCGATGACATTTGATTTTCCTTTACCGAAGTTTAGGAAAGAAGTTAAATCATAACTGAAACCACTGTAGCCATTCGGTCTTTTACCTAAAGATTTTCCATTAATAAAAACTTCTGAATTAGCCAATACACCATCAAATTCGATGGAGATTTTCTTATCCTTTTGATCATCGGCTAGCGTGAATCTTTTGCGATACCAACCAATTCCTGATGGCAAATATCCGCCACCACGGCCAGTTGCATTTAGCTTATCATATTCTCCTTCAATGCTCCAATCATGCGGAACACTTAATTTTCTCCACCCAGCGTCAGCATATTCTGGCTTTTCGGCCCCTACAACATCTTCTTGTTTAAAGCTCCAATCGTTATCAAAAGAAGCTTCAACTCTTGAATTTGCATTTTGAGCAAAACTCAAAAAACTAACTGTGGTAAAAAATATAAATAATACTGACTTTATATATTTCATAATTTTAGTTTTTGATGTTGAGATTTAGATAAACTGGCGCATTTCTATCGCAGGTGATAACTCCGTTTTCGTATTTTAATTCGGCTATTTGAATAGAACTTCTTCTTTGTTCAAAACCATCTTTTCCTTTGTTTTCTGGCGTACGGCCAGGATGTGTAAAGTAATAAATGTAGGCTTTATCGCCACGAACTACCACATCTGGGTGACCACCCATTACGCCATCATCAACACCAGTACCCGGAATTTCTAAAATATTATCAGGCTGCTTTGTCCATTTCATCAAATCATCAGAACTATAAATTCCTAATCCTCGCCACATATCTACCACCATCCAATATTTATCTTTCCATCTAAAAACTTTTGGCCCTTCGCCTCTTGTTGATAGTGCTTTTCCTTTATCAGTCCAGTTGTACAAATCTTTGCTATCGGCATAATAAACCGATTTTCCATCATTCTCATTATTGTACCACATTCGCCATCCGCCTTCTGGCAGTGGATAAACACAAGCGTCAATCACTTTATCTTTTGCCAATTGGAGTTTACTTTCAAACTTCCAATCGAACATATCTTTACTAGTCAAATGCAGGATATATCGAGGATGCTGCCAATCAGTAAAAATGCCTGGAACATAAGTCAAATACATGTGATAAATACCTTCATTTTCTATCACTTCTGGTGCCCAATGGGTATAGTCTTTATTTCTATAATTGATGTTTGCAGTATCGGCGTAAGCCCACTTTGAGCCATCTTTAGATTCGGCTATGCCAATTCTTGTTCCATGAACCCAAGTTACACCGTCATAACCTTCGCCTTTTGCTCTTCTGTTGGTGTAAAACATGACCCATTTATTGGTTTTTTTGTTAAAAACGATAACAGGATCTGCGGCACCATCATAAATTGGATCTCTGAAAAGAGGTTTATCAGCTAACTGAAGCTGATTATTTTTCTTTAATGATGAACAAGAAATAATGCTCAACAACAAAAATATATAGCAAAATATCCTCATTTACTTTTTAGCAGGTGTTAATTTAATATTTGGTTTTGGAGCTGGTTTCATTCCTTTTCCCATATAAAAACTAGTATGCGGAGGTTGATTATAACCCACATTTTGCCAAGCAATGCCTAAACGATACTGAGCATCATGCATTAAAGTGTATTGTTTGATAACAGTTGGAATGGTGGTTGAATAAATTCGGAGTTCAGTATTGTCAGTGCTTCTTAAAATGAGTTCTTCTCGCCAGTCTCCTAAAATATCTGCTGATAAAGCTGGGGTTGATTTACTTCCATTATTTGATGATGCACCCGTTGCAGTGAAAATTCTCCCCTTACCGTATTTATCGATGTTATTACTGTTTAGTAATTCTCTGCTAGCATCGCCATCCCAATGAATTAAGAAGTTAACCGATGATGGATTTGGACCAATCTTATTTCCTTTGATGTCATACAAGCCGTTTCCGCCAGACCACCACATTTGCGCTCCAACTCTGGTAGTATCAATATTTGCGGCAACTCCTCTACCTACATCTGTATTATCCTGAGCAGTAAACAAAACTTTTCCATCCGTGGCAGCATACAAAACCACACCCGGACCTTTGGTTCCATCCTCAATTTCATGAACTCCAAAAACCTCTTGACCTGGAATTTCAGGATCTAAATCAGAAACATGAATGGCGTCTCCGTGACGGAAACCAGTTGTAAATAAACCTTTGCCATTATCATCTACTACCATGGCTCCGAAAATGATTTCATCTTTACCATCTTGATCAACATCAGCAACAGAAATATTATGATTCCCCATCCCTGAATAAGGATTTGCCGCATTTTCGGAATCAAAAACCCATCTTGTAGTTAATTTACCGTCTCTAAAGTCATAGGCAGCTAAAACTGTACGTCCATAATAACCTCTGCACATGACTACGCTTGGGCGTACCCCATCTAAATAAGCCACACAAGCCGTAAATCTATCCACCCGATTTCCAGTATTGTCATTTCTGCCGTTTCCACCAAGTCCTCCCCACTCACCGATGTTTCCTCTACTTGGGATGTAATCTGTAGTTGCTAAAGCCGCTCCAGTTTTACCACTAAAAACAGTGAAATATTCTGGACCAGTGATTATTTTCCCAAAAGTTCTAGAGCGAGGATCCGTATCCACCCAATTTTTGGTTGCATCACCAATTACTGTCCCTTTAGCGTCTTTAGTACCATCAGCAGTTTTACAAGCAAACTCGGCTATGCCATCTCCATCTAAATCATACACCATAAATTGGGTATAATGTGCGCCTTCTCGAATGTTTTTACCTAAATTGATTTCCCATAAAAGGGTTCCGTCTAATTTATAAGCTTGAAAAATTGGAGGGTCTGTTAAACCTGTTGAAGCGTTATCTCTACCTCGTCCTGCTTGGTGTAAAACAATATCATATTGACCATCTCCATCCAAATCTCCAACAGAAACATCATTTGGTTGATAACCAGCAATGCTTTTTAGTTTGATAGCTAAGTATTGTTGGATTGGCGCTTTTGCAGCGATGGTAAAACTGCCAGCTTCTTCAGTTTCTTTATTTTTTAAAATGCTTTTTACAAAATAAGAATTGTTAACGTTTGAATCAGCTTTAAAATCGATAAAATTTGTAGCACCTGTAATAGGATTTTCATTAAGTTTTATTGGAGATTGTTCTCCGCTTTTTCTATAGAGATTGAAAGCTATTCCATCTAAATCGGTCCCTAAAACACGCCAACTCACAAATACTTTTCCGTTATTTTCCTTAACAGCTATTAAACCTCTATCTAAATATTCCATTTGACGTTGTGCTAAAGAGGCACATGAACAAAAAAGAACCAATAGAAAGGGATAAATCAACTTTTTCATTTTTTAAGAATTATGATGTTTTGTTTTGGAAACGCTTTAGTTTCCGCACCTAAATAAAAACCTGTATGCGGCGGCTGATTGTATGATGTATTTTGCCAAGCCACACTTAAACGATAGTGAGGATCATGCATTAAGGTGTAAAAATTATGGGTTGAAAGCGTGGTTGGCGTATAAATTCTAAGCTCTTTATTATCTGCAGAACGCCAAATAACTTCTTCTCTCCAATCGCCAAAAATATCAGCAGTTAAACAAGGCGTTGCTTTTGTACCGTTATTAGAAACAGCACCTTCGGCGGTAAAAATTCTTTCTACTTTTTGGGTTTTATGATCCCATTTTTCGATGTAGTTTTTATCTAACAGTTCCCGAGTTAAATCATCATCCCACCAAACTAAAAAATTTGTTGACTTAGGTCCAGTTTGTGAAATGGTATTTCCTTTTATATCTCTTAGACCACCGGGGCCACCCCAATTTTCATATCCTCGTTTTGTGGGGTCAATATCTGCAGCAACACCTCTTCCCACATCCACACCAGGACTTTTACTCCATAAAACCTCTCCGGTTTTAGCATCAAATTGAGCTACTCCGGGTGTCATCAAAGCTTCGGTTTTACCTTCACTTTCGTGGATGCCAAAAACTTCTAAACCGGGTCTATCAGGGTCTAAATCTGTTAAATGTAAAGCATCGCCATGGCGCAAACCTGTTGTGTATAAACCTTTTCCATTATCATCAACCGTTATGGCGCCAATGCAGATTTCATCTTTACCATCATTATCTACGTCAGCAACCGAAAGGTTATGATTTCCCATTCCTGAATATGGATTTTTATCATTTTCTGAATCAAAAATCCAACGTTGATTTAGTTTTTTCCCATCAAAATCCCATGCTGATAAAACCGAACGTCCGTACCAGCCACGCACCATTACAGCGCTAGGCTTTTTACTATCTAAATAAGCCACACAAGCGGTAAATCTATCTGAACGGCTAGCCGAATTATCATTTCCACCGTTGCCACCAATTCCGCCCCAACCATCTAATGGATACCTTGATGAAGTATAAATTTGGGTATCAATTGCTTTTCCAGTTAAGCCATCAAAAACAGTAATGTACTCAGGGCCTTCTGCTATTTTACCATGAAAAACACTTTTAGAATCATAATTTCTCCAGTCCTTATTTGCATCTCCAATAACTTTTCCAGTCCCATCAATGGTTCCATCTGCTGTTTTACAAATCAATTCAGAACGACCATCATTATCAAAATCATAAACTAAAAACTGAGTATAAGCTGCCCCAGAGCGGATGTTTTTACCTAAATCAATTCGCCATAAAAGCTTGCCCTCTAAAGTATAAGCATCTAAAAGCTGATGACCTGTAAAACCTAATTGAGGTGGGTTTTTAGCATTAGAAGGTTCCCATTTTAGGATGACTTCATATTGCCCGTCACCATCTAAATCACCCACACTTGCATCGTTAGCTGAATAAGTATAATCACTTCCTTCAATTGTACCACCTTTTGGAATTTGCAATGGAATGGCTAAATAAGCTTGATTTTGATTGGATGGATTGAATTTGATTTGCTTTAATAAAGTTTCTTTTCCCTTAATAACGGAATACAAAATATACTCACAAGATTTAACAGGACCACTAAAATTATCAATGTAGTTATTTGATTGAGCTGGTTTATTTAGTTTGACAGGCTTTTTTCCTTCCTCTTTTCTATAAAGTGAGAATTCTATTTCAGGATTATCATTAGCAAAAATTCGCCAGCCTACATAAACACTTTGAGGACTATTTTGTAAAGCAATTAATCCTCTATCTAAATATTCCATTTGCCTTTGTGCAAAAATTGACGTTTGTTGAAGAAAAAGAATTATTGTTACGACAGCTAACTTAATTTTTAAAAAAAGCATTAAAAGATCATTTATTCTATAATTGGTTTTTAAAGATAAGAATTATAGATTTTTATTGCATCATGCTCCATCCTGATAAATTTTTACAATATATTTTTTTTACAAAAAAAATACACATGTACAGGATGAATCAGGTTGCCGATTTATTTTTTCCTTTCTACATTTAATGACCAAAAAAAATTATAAACAAAATGAAAAAATTTTTACTTAAAAAGACGGGGCGTTTTGCCCTTATTGTAAATTTATTTACGATAACAGGATTGGCAGTTAATGCCCAATCTGATGGTGAGTTTAGAACAAGGGTAGTTTACTCTGGCTTTACTGCAACAAATACTTGGCAAACTTATACTGCTGCTGCAGGATGGGCAAACACCTCTACCCCTCCTGGCACAGGATCAATTGTAACAATAAGGGACGGGGTAGGGATAACCTCTAACTCTAACGGGATTGTTGTTGGAACATTAAATGTAGGAGAAGGAAATGCAGCAATTATAACATCTACAATAGTTTCTGGTGCTGTTACAGGTTTAACAATTGTTAATGCTGGACAATTATCTAGTATACCGCCAATTGTTTTTCAAGGAAGTGCAACAACAAGTGCCACAGCATCTGTAACTTCTTATAAAGTTACCGGAATTGATTTTAATTTTGGTGGTAGTGGTTATACATCTGCTACAACTGTTACATTTGCTGCTTCACCAGGAGGAGGAACTACTGCTACAGGTCAGGCAATTATTTCTGGTGGAAAAATAACAGGTATAAATATAACTAATCAAGGTTCTGGTTATTTAGCAATACCAGCAATTACTATTGCAGATCCTGGAATTGCTGAGGATGTTATTGCTGGTACACCAGCTATTCCTGGTGGTACCGGAGCCAGTTTCGGTGCTAAAGTAGGTATTGAAGCAATGACTATAACCAATGCTGGAGCTGGATACACTTCTGCACCAGCAGTTTTTGCAGGAAGTTATTTTCAAGTTGGTAATAACACAACGGCAAGATCAGTTACAATAGAAAATCTATTAAATTTTAGAAGCGGTTCAAATATGTTTAGTGGTGGAGCAACAGCTCAAACACTTTTATTAGGAGGGAATTTAACTGTAGTTTCACCCATAAGTTTTAGGTCTGTTAATGCTACTCAAACAGGAAATACAAATGTAACTTTCAATAAAGATAGAGCCGTTGGAGAGGCTTCCATTAACGGAGGGAACATCACTTTTAATAATTTAACCTTAAGTGCAAACACAACGGTAAATAACTATGCAACCATTACTGTTTTGGGTACTACAAATTTAAATGATACTGGTGTTTTGCCAGTAGCGTTAACATCCTTTACTGCAAAAAATGAAAGCAATAAGGTGAGAGTTTCTTGGACCACTTTGTCTGAAACAAATAACGATAGATTTGAAGTTTTAAAGTCTGTAGATGGTATAAACTTTACTAAAATTGCAAGCGTGAAAGCAAAGGGCTCATCAATTTATAGTGTTGATGATTATTACCCTTTTAATGGAACAAATTACTATAAACTTTTACAATATGATTTAAATGGAACAGTAAAAGATGAAGGTGTTAGGTTTGCTAATTTCTCTTTCAATACTAATGAAATTTCATCTAGTATTTATCCAAATCCAATTAAAAGCTCTGCTTCTGTTTTTGTTAAACTAAAACAAGGTGTTAGTAATACTAAACTAACTCTTTTTTCAAGTGATGGTAAAATTGTTCATGAAGAATCTGTGGATAACGTAGGAGAAGCTGGATATGAATTAAAAATCAAAAATGAATTAAAACCAGGAATGTATTTTTTAAACATCAGTTCTGGAAATTCTCTCGAAAGATTGAAAGTTGTTGTACAATAAATAACTCTGTTAAGTACTTTTTAAGAAAAGCGAGTTTGGGTAACCAAGCTCGCTTTTTTTCTAATCTTTAAAATACCGTTGAAAGCTGAAAATCTAATATTTTAGAAAATGTATCATTCACAATATTATTAAATAACTGTAAAATAAATGATTACAAAAATACATAGATACTTTTTGTTTATTATATTGCTTTTAGCTTATTTCCCTAACTATGCTGCTAAATATTATGTGGCCCCAACAGGAAGCGATATCAATACAGGCACCATAACATCTCCTTTTTTAACCATCCAAAGATCGCAAGATGTAGTGAGCGCTGGCGATACTGTTTATATTAGAGGTGGAACTTATATGATGACAGAAAGCCAAATTGCTTTAAAATCGAGCATTTTTGCATACGTAACTTATTTAAATAAGAGCGGAACTGCTGGTAAAACAATAAAATATTGGGCTTATCCAGGAGAAAAACCAGTTTTTAATCATAGCAATGTTAAACCCTTAAATTATAGAGTACATGCTTTTGAAGTTGTGGGCTCTTTTATTCATTTAAAAGGGTTAGAAGTAGTAGGTGTACAGGTAACTATTCTTACCCATACACAATCTATTTGCTTTGAAAACCAAGGCAATAACAACATTTATGAACACCTAAGCATGCATGATGGACAAGCTATTGGATTTTATTTAACCAAGGGCGCTAACAACTTGATTTTAAATTGTGACGCATATAATAATCATGATTATGTATCAGGAAATAAATTGGGGGGAAATACAGATGGTTTTGGAAATCACCCTTCATCGTCATCTCATACCAACAATATTTTTAGAGGCTGCCGAGCATGGTTTAATAGTGATGATGGTTATGATTGTATCAGCGCAAATGCACCAACTGTATTTGAAAATTGCTGGGCTTTTTACAATGGCTATTCTACAAGCTTTACCAGCTTGGGCGATGGAAATGGATTTAAAGTTGGCGGATATGGATCTGCCAGTCTAGATAGAATACCTAATATAATACCAAAAAACACTACAAAATTTTGCTTAGCCGTAAGAAATAAAGCAAATGGTTTCTATGCTAACCATCACTTAGCTGGTAATTATTGGTATAATAATACTGCCTACCTAAACGCATCTAATTATAATATGCTCAATAGAAAAGCTGCTACTAGCACCGATTATTTAACAGATGTACCAGGTTATGACCATGTGATGAAAAATAATTTAGGTTTTGCTGCTAGAAGTAAAGAAACTACTGAGATAGATGCCCCAAAATGCGATGTATCTTTCAACTATTTCACTTTACCTGTTACCGTTAACAATAGTGATTTTGTTAGCTTAGATTTAGTACAACTTACTCAACCTAGAAAAGAAAACGGGGATTTACCCGATATTAATTTCATGAAATTAGTGTCTGGAAGCGATTTAATTGATGCAGGAATTGATATTGGAATAGCTTTTGAAGGCACTAAGCCAGATTTAGGTTACAGTGAATTTAAATCTATCACTACCGGAATAGAAAAGTACCCCACTTATAAATGTTTTAAATTATACCCTAATCCATGTAACGATTCTTTAAACATCACGCTTACTAACCAAAATGAAGCTGTTATTTTAAAGATTTTTGCCATAGACGGTAAATGTGTTAAAGAGGAAATTTTATTCATTAAAGAAACTATTCAGATAGATATTTCAGAGTTAAATCAGGGTTCTTATATTCTTAACTTAAGTTTGATAAGTAACAATTTATCTTTGGTTAGTACAAAATTTATTAAAAACTTATAGATAGGTTTGTTTCATGTGTAAATTGATAAAAAATTACCACATGGCTTTTATTTAATAAGATGTAATACTTCAAAGAATTAAACTTTTGTTCTTATTAAAAATAATAACGATTATAGTTTTTTTATGGAGATAAAAACCTGCCTAGCAGAAGATATAAACGATTTACTATTTATTGCTAAAACATCTTACCAAGACCATTATACTTATTTATGGGATGATGAAGGCGTGAAATCCATCAGCACCAATTTCAGTTTAACTCAATTACAAAAGGAATTATCTAATCCAAACTCACCATTTTATTTACTCTATTATCAACAAAAACTCGTTGGCTTTTTAAAATTGAATTTAGATAGTGAAGTAACGGATTACTCTTCAATTGACGCTTTAGAATTGGAGCGGATTTACTTTATAAAAGAGGCAACTGGAAAAGGATTAGGTAAAATCGTTCTTGAATTTGTTATCGACTTAGCTAAAAAAATTAATAATACCAATTAAGTTTTATAAAGCCGTATATATTTTATATTTTAGGGCATGGGAAAGAAAGCACA
>NZ_JBHULV010000035.1:0-57602 GCF_042684645.1 Pedobacter alpinus | reverse complement strand
GTTTCGCAACTCAAAATTAGAATTATACAGGCCTTTTTTGTATATTATTTGTTCGGACAGTTATGATTTTTTACAACAAATTATTTAAAGCTGTCTTTTAAAGATGGCTTTTTTTATTTACTGATTTTTTTAAGAGTTTATTTCTCCTGAAAAATCAAACATTTTCGTTTCCAAACATTTAACCTTAAATTAGTTAAAAAAAACAGCTATGACTAGCAAAGAAACGTTACATCAGTTTATTGATGAAATTGAAGATGAAAATCTTTTAAGAGGGTATTTAGGTATGATAAAAGAATTAAACCAACAGCAAACTGGTAAGCTTTTTAATAGTTTAACAGTAAAGGAGCAGCAAGAATTAATATTCTCTTACGAAGAGAGCTTTAATCCCGGAAACCTTATAAGCAATCAAGAAGTAAAAAATAAGTACAGCAAAACAAATAGTCTGGACAAAAAGAGACAGCTTAAATTTCACTCTTGTAATAAATTATATTGAAAAACATTGGGGAGATAATGTTACCAAGAATTTCATCATCAGGACTTTTAAAATTATTGATTTGTTAAGTGATTATCCATATTTAGGCTCTTTAGAAAAAGAACAAATAAGGTTTTTTTTAATCACGAAGCACAATAAATTATTCTACCGCTTTACAGATTCAGAATTTATAATTCTAAATATTTTTGATACTAGGGCAACAATAACAAAAATCTAGCTCATATTAAAATGAAAACATTTACCTACTACATCCTTTTGATAACATCTTTATTTATTTTGACTTCAATGTCAGAATGCGCAGACCAGGAAGGGCCACAAACGATAGTAAATGGCAAAGTCTATGACGCAATAACTAATGAGGGTTACAGCAATATTCCTTTACAAATTACGAGAGAACGATTCGGTTTTGGAGGATCACGTTATGAAGATTTTGATACTGTAGTAACTGACAATAAAGGTGAGTATCATCTAAATTTTACTCCTATTTTACCTGGTACATTTACTATATATTTCAAAGATTACGATTTAAGAAAATATGGTTTATTAGAAGAATATAATATTTCAAGTAGAAAAGAACTGGAAATAGGTAAAACCAATACCATAGATTTTAAAGTCAAAAAACTCATCAATCTTAAAATAAACCTAAAAAACAGTTCAAACTACAATTTCAATACTTTTAGATTAAATTCTGCCAGCTGTAATTGCATCAACTATCAGGTGGATAGTCTAAGAATTACTAAAGACACTACTTTAAATTTTAAAGTGCCAAGGCTAACAAAAATTTTTGCTACCAGCATGTTTTACAATAAAGGAACCAATAGCTTTAAAAAGAATGAACATATTTATGATATTCTTGGTACCGATACCACTGTAGTAATAAATAATTGATACCAATTGAATACTTAATTTAGAAAACCAGAGAATTTCTTTAGGAATAACTTCGGAGGCTTATGCTTACAGAGCATTAAGAATATACAGCAACAAACACAATTTTTTCATTAATGTAATTCACATCGTCAAAAAAAAAAGAGTTGTTTATCAATCGACAAACAACTCTTTATCTTAAACTACAACTTCTTCATCTCATCATAATAGTTCACATAACTATCATACAAAGTATTGTAATTCTTCAAAATTAGTAGAACTTCATTGTTGTTTCTTAATGCATTTCCGGTTAAATTATGGCTACCTGTTGCTAATACTTTAGCTTGTACACCTTTCCATTTTCCTTCTATCATAAAAAATTTAGAATGAATATTGGTTTGGCTAATGTTATACACTTTAACAAATGCACCACTTTTTCTTAAATTCTCCAACCCAGCTAAAATGCCAGCATCAGCTTTGCTTTTTGCAATTACCTCTACTTTTGCACCTTTATTGGCTAAATCTTGCAATTTATTAACCACATTTAAGCGGCTTACTGTCCAATCAGACATACCAACTCTTACCGTGGCAGTTGAAGGTTCGGTAATTCCATCTAATAATTCAATTACGCTATCATCGCCTAAGGCTACACCATTTTTACGTTTTGGGTAAAATTGAGCCTCCAATCCATTCTTTTCATCAATAAACTGTTGGTAACTATAGTTTTTCATCCCACTTGCTGCTCTGCTTTTAACCTCATTAAAATACGTTAAAAAGGCTTGATACAAAGCGGGCTGATTCAATACTATCGCATCCTGAATTTTTTTACTATCGGCTATATTGAAATTATGTGAAGTAGAGAAAACTACATCTTTCACTAAGCCGTTTTGCGTATTTAATTCAGAAAACAATACAAACTTGCAATGTTGGATTGATGAAGCAGTTGCGTCGTTTTTAACGGTTAAAACTTCAGAATCTGAATTTAAAAAAGACCTAATAGCAATAACGGTTGGCCTGTTTTCATCCTGAGTCTCCGTCAAACTATAATCAATCAACAAATATAATTTAACACCCCTAATGGATGCTCTTTTTAAAGCCTCGATTATTCCTTGATGGCTAAAACCGTAAATGGCTAAATTGATAGATGCATTTTTAGGTGTTGCATCAATCATTGCTATCAGCTTATCCATAATCACTGGAGAAGCATTTGCTTTACCTACCAAACTCAATTCTGTGAAATAAGCAGATGGAAAATTGAGTTCAACTTTAGCAACCGCTTCCGGTTGATTACTTTTTTTACAGGAGCTAAGAAAAGCTAACAACATTAAAGAAAAATAGATTTTTTTTAACATTATTTAGAAAATTTAAATGTCATTTGCTCTTTAGCATTGCTAAAAGTGGCAACATAAATACCTTTAGCTAATGTTATTGGAACTGCAATTTGATGGGTTCCTTTTTGCAAATTTAGGATAGAAGTTGCCTTAACTTGTCCGCCCAAATCAATAATTTGAATGGTAGAAGCACCAGAGAAATCGCTATTTACAGAAAATGAAATGGCATTTGGATCATTGTTAGTTAGCACTTGAAATTGATTTGTATGAAAAGGGGTGTTTACTGCGCATACACCTACGGTGGTTGCCTTTCCATCAAAATCAAACTGCTTTAAAGTGTAATAATTGTTTCCGTTTAATGGATTGTAATCTGTAAAAAAATAAGCATTTACAGAATTGCTATTACCTTCCCCATTTACTATAGCAATGCTTTCTTCCTTTTGGTCATCACTAGAACGTAAAACCTCAAAATGTGAATTGTTTCTTTCTGAAGCTGTTCGCCAAGTTAATTTAACTGCATTGTTTTCATTTTCACCAGTAAAAGAAATTAAAGAAATGGGTAAAGTAGCAGTTCCTTTTAATTCTAAAGAAGGTGTGGTTGAAGCAGCAGGGTAGCGAGCAATTGCAAAAGTACCTGTGTTGGTAGTTTCTCCCCAAACATATAAACGGAATCTTATAGTACTTGTAGAAGATAAATTTTGCAAAGCTGGAATATTAGATAAATCAACAGATGGCTGTATAACTCCTTCTCCATTACTGTCTGTAAAGCTCACATCAGCTACTCCAATTTCAATAAATGCAGCACCATTAATACTGTACATCCAACGATAAGCGTTTGGCCCGGCACTACTTCGGCGTAATCTACTTTCAATTGACCCTAAATTGGCAGTGTAGTTTGTTTTGGCTGTGAAACTAAATTCAAAATAATCGTTATTTGTTATGGCATTTGCTTTGGTAGTTCCTGTTGCTACCCAATTGATAAATTCCCCTGAAAACCCTCTTTGTAAAGCCCTAGGTGTTAAGCCACTTCCTCTACTCAATAAAGATGTAGCTGCACTCGCATGTGTAGTTGTTGAAGAATAGGTTGGCTCATTTCCTAATGATTGTGGAACACCAAATTGCCAAGACAGCAAGGTTGTTTGAGCATAAGTATTTAAACTGAAGCCAATTAAAATTACGGCTAAAGCCGATACTGCAATACTGTGTAAAGTTGTTTTCATGATTTTCTCTTTTTTAGAATTTTTGTTTTTTTTTAGACTATTTTGTGGTTAAAAGATTTGGGTAATCTGTAATAATGCCATCTACACCTAAGCTTTTCATTTGCTTGATTTCTTCTAAAGTGTTTACCGTCCAAGGGATAATTTTGATATTATTTTGATGGCATTTTTGAACCAATTCTTCATCTACAATTTTGTAAGCCGGACTTAATATAAATGGCTTAAAACCTAAATCGGAAATGTATGCTTCATAAGTGTTTTTTTGAGCAACTAAAAAGGCAGTTTTAATTTCGGGATGTTTTTGATGGATAATTTGAAGCGTTCTTTTATCAAAAGATTGAATGATAACAAACGGAGTGATGCCTTTATCTTTAATCACGCTGATTAGTCGGGTAACAAATTCATCAGGATTGGGATGCAAAACACCATCCCCTTTTGGGCTGCACTTTGTTTCGATATTATAAAACACTTGCGGCTTTTTATTGGTTTGAAGATAGTTTTGAACGCTATCAATCAAATCTGCCAAACGAGGAATATATGCTTTTACCTTTTGCTGTTGCGGAAAGCTGGAGTAAAATTTTGATCCTACATCGTAGCTTTTAAGCTCTTGATAATTGATTTGATAAATCAGCTTTTCTTTTCCCTCTGCTTTGCTAAAGAAAGTTCCGTCTTTATTAAGGATAAAATCAGCATTTAAATAATCATCATGGGTCACCACTACTTCACTATCTTTAGTAATGTGGGTGTCCATTTCCAAAGTGTTAACACCTAAATCAACAGCATTTTTCATGGCTATGATGGTGTTCTCTGGATATAAACCTCTACCTCCTCGATGAGCTTCAACGTCAAAAGCGGGGAAATTAACCCCATTTTTAGTACTCAGCTTACTGCTTTTACAAGCGCAAAACAATCCTAAGCCTAATGAAAATAGGAAGTTGATTTTTGTTGACATCTTCATATTTGTTTTATTTTAATCAACGTGAGTTTTGTTTTAAACCACAGAGATGTTGTATTGCCATGTTGCTTTGTGTGCTTTGTGTGCTTTGTGTGCTTTGTGGTTATTCTACTATTTTTTCAACCACAGAGTACACGGAGGTCACAGAGTTGGGTGTTTATTGCCATGTTGTTCTGTAACCTTTGTGCTTTTCTTTGTGTTCTTTGTGGTTATAGCCTATACTCAATGTTTTTAAATGTCTGTCAACTCCTTTTTATACACATTTCCAAACCTATCAGTTACTTCTACTTTAACTGATTTAACATCAGGACCAAAATGTGCCATAAATAGATGATCAATCTGTGAAGGCTCTGGAAAAGTACGTCCGGTTGGTAATTTATCGCCTTTGTAAAGTGTTACAGAAAGTGGATCGTAACCTGTTTGCTGCTCCATGTCTTTCAGTTTTTTGCCGTCAATCGAGTACTTCACTTTCCATTCTGGGTCCCAGTTCCAAACGTTTACCAATAAGCGTTTTTGGTTGGTTAAAGTATCCACATAAGCAGTAAGTTGATGGTCTTTTTCTAAACCTGTTGGTTTATAATACCATTCTAACTCATTGCCTTTTACAGTATAAACTCCGTAACCACGTGGTGTACCATCGGTACAAATTGGGCCTGTCCACCATGCGCCACAAACTGTCCCGTGATTATGTTCAAAAACATTTTTATGGATGTTGTTTACATTAAAATGGGTGTGCCCCGACATGATATGGACATTTTTGAAATCTCTAACAATACGGTATAAATCTTCATTATTGATTACCGTATTATGAACTGGGATATGAAGATTGATGATTAATAAAGTATCTTTTGGCACATATTGCAAATCTTTTTTTAACCAGTCTAGCTGATTTTGAGTAATGAATCCATCGTAATCTCTCTCGGTACCTAAATACCTTACATCATCTAAAACCACATAATGTGCTTGTCCGCGGTTAAAAGAATAATAAGTTGGTCCAAAAACTTCTTTGAAAGTACGGTCTGAAGTATCATCGCCACCTTCTTTAAAATTCATATCGTGGTTACCTAAAGCTTGGAAAAAAGGAATGCCCATTTCTGCAACTGCTTTATTATAATCCTGAAAATATTCTAAATAATCCCAAGCAATATCTCCCACACAAATGCCATGCACCAAAGCATCTTTCCCTAAAGATTGGATGTGCGCTTTGGTATCAGGAACAGATGTAGCCATCATTTGCGCCACATCTTTTTTGTTACGAACCTGAGGATCGGCCCAAATGATAAAGTGGTGATTTTTATCGTCTTGATTTAACGCTATTAAATCAAAATTATATTGATTTCGAGCGCCTAATTTCTCGTATTGTGTAGCAATATTATAACTGGTTTTAAACTCGTAACCAGCAGGGGTACTCATAAAAATAGTTGTGGATTTTTCATTTGGAGTGATGCTGTAATTACCATCCGTATCTGTTACTACTACGCTATAGCCATCAGAAATAACCACATTTGCAATCCCTTTATTTTTACTGCTTACTCGCCCAGTAATGGTTTCATTTCTTTTAAGTTTAGTAAGCCCATTGGCATTTAAACTAATGAATGCACCACCAGTAATTAAACCTAAACTTTGTATAAAACTTCTTCTTTTCATAATTTATTTTGAAAATTTTTGGATTATTTTAACATCAGCAACCTAGGTTACTGATGTTAAATGGTTTTTATTGTTTTAAGGATGTTGCAGGTGTGCCGGGATCATCTGGTGTAGGTCCAACAGGAAAATTCTCCTCTAATTCAGTAAGTGTTGATGTAGATGTTAAAAGCACACCAGTTTGTGTCCTTGCTTTTACCCATCTACCTAAATCAGCATTATAAATTCCTCCCAGTTTATTAAAATAGCCTAAATTTGATGGTAGGTAATTAAAATTAAGGGTATTAGAGCCGTTTCTGTAAAACGGTTGAGATTCAAGTGTAATTGGATTAACGATGTCGTAAAAATCAGTATTCGCAATTCTGTAACCCACTGGTGGTGGACCAGCGGTAAATAAACTTCCTCCACTACCAATAAATATTACATCAACAGGTTTGGTATTAACGTTGACATTTGTTCCTTCAAAAACAGCAATACCTGATGCATTTCCACTATTCCCTATCACATTGGTGGTTCTTCTTCCGTTTCCATTTGCTCCATCAATGGTGGTATAATTAATTGCAGTTATCCAATTTGCAGCACTAATATTAGGCGAACCAGCTCCGTTTATTAATTTAGTTGAGCCTCCAACATAAAAAAAAGTACCTTTTGCAACAAAACCACTTGTTAAGTTATATTGATAAGTTCTTGCAGCTCCCGACGTTGCTAATGAACCAGTTGCCCACCCTCTTGAAGGAAAGCCGGTTGGCAAAGATGCGCCAGCATTATTTGTTACAACAACCGAAAATGGAGTAACAGCAAAATTGATATCTCTAGTTGCTAAAAACTGCATGTACTCGTAGTTTCCGTCGCCTCCTACAGGATCAGCCATAAATCCACTAATAATGATAGGGGAAATTTCAATGGTTGAACTTAGGTAGATGATATCACTTTCTGTACGTAAACGAACTTGTGGCACTATTTCATTGTTAACCAAGGTGTTAAAAACTATTCCGAAGAAATTACCTAAAACCGGTAAATTATTTTTATTTGCAAAGGTTGCGTTTGCATCTGTTTTTAATGTGATGTTTTCAAAGCCATCATTCAAAGTTTTTTCGCCAGATAATACATCAGTAGGCTGGGGCAGAGGATCAAAACCGCCTTTAACAATTGCAACTAAAGTGCTTTCATAACGATTTGGATCGGCTAAAATATAACTACTTGGAACTCTATTAGGTGGAATGTTTTTTCCTGACCCAACTTTTGTAACCGCACTAGCGGGTATATTGGTTACTTGTAGTAGTCCATCTACTCTTTTTAAAATTCCTCCATCAATTTTCACGTTTACAGAGTCGCCAGGAATATAGTTAGCCGCCTCAGCCCCAATAGTAATCGAAATTCCTCTTAATTGGTTTAGTCTTCGCCTATCCTGAATAACCAATAATCCACTTGGCAAATTATTTCCTGAATGGTCTGAAACAACTACTCCAGTTACTTGGTTAGAACCAAACATGTTGTCTATGCTTAAGTTAACATCAGTTCCTTTATAGATATTTCTTAAATCGTAAATTGGAATGTATGGACTTATGGTACCGCCGGGATAATTACTTTCATCGCAACCGGTAAAAGTTACCGCTGCACTAAATAAAAATAATGCGTATAAAATGAATTTTTTCATGTCAATTATTTTAAAATCAATTCAATAATTAATTAAGGTTTTTGCCACCAAACTTGTGTACTTATTACATCAGCTCCTTGGTTTGCAATTGCGTTTTTGTAATTTGTTGGATTTGCAGATTGTACATAAACAGGATAAGTCATTCGGGCTGGCATTACCCCACCATTTCTTAAACCAGGGCCTCTTTCAATAAACGGATGACCGGTTCTACGGTACTCAAACCATTGTTGCATATCGGCTAAAAACATAGAATAGTATTTTTGTATATGAATTTTTTCCATTTTACTATCGCTTCCAAAAGGTGCGTCAATTGGCAAACTATCGTCCCAATTTAATTCGGCGGTAGTTAAGTAGTCAAGAAAAGCTTGGCTATTAATTGAAATAGCTGGACTAGGTGCAACGCCAGATGATGTTGCATTAGGCCAATTTGGCAACCATTGCGTAATGCTAAAAAGCACACCAGTTTTGTAAAAACTTTCAGCTGAACCATCGATCCATCCTTTTGTAGCAGCCTCAGCCAAAATAAACTGATACTCAGCATAAGTCATCATTATTCCGGTTAAAGGGTCGGTTTGTAAAGAAACAGTTCGTTGATCGGATGAGTAAAAACCAGACTGTTTTGTAGCACCTGTTCCGGGAACATAACCACTCGGAATGCCTGCAAAACCATTTGCACCTTGAGAGATTCCCCATCTATTTACACCGCCAGTTCCGTAAGTACTAATGTCGATACGCGGGTCTGCCCAGTCTCTTAAATTATCGATAAAGAAATTCGCAATAGCAGGATCTCTAAAATCCTGAACCCTAACCCCAGTTTGATAAGGCGATGTGTAGGGGCCAAAACCAGTCCATCTTAAAATAGCCGAATCATCATTATTCGCCATTTTTGGATAAGTGCTTGCATTAGTATCTACAATGTCTTTTATTTTAGCAATTGCCTCATTTGCAATTTCAGCCTTGCCAGATACTCGAAGCAATAATCTTAGATATAAGCTGTTTCCAAATCTTCTCCACCTAGCAACATTTCCATTGAATACAGGGTCGCTACTTGCTACTATAGCAGTATTTGTTGTTAATAAGGTGTTAGCTTCTTCTAATTTTGCAAAAATGCCTAAGTAAACATCTCTTTGGTTATCAAATTTTGGTTCAAAAACTTTATTTGCCCCTTGGTTAGATTCTGAATATGGAATATCGCCATAGGTGTCAGTTAGTAAAGAATAGATCCAAGCCTCGCAAATTAGCGCAATACCTTTGTAGGAGTTATTAAGCGTTATAGGCTGATTGGCAATGTTGTATAAATCTTTAAAATTGGTAAGTTGAATATACCAGTTATTCCACGTATAATCAGAGATGTTGTTTCTATATTCATACCTAAATACTGTAGCATCACCATCGCTTTGATTAACGGTTATCTGCATCAATTCGTTATTGAAATTTCTATTACGAATCATGTTTGGGGTTAAGGTGCCTACTAATGCAGGTGCTAATAACTGTTGAGGTAAAGCGTTTGGAGTACTTATTGGGTCGGTATTAATTTCTTCAAAGCCTTCTTTACAAGAAACTGTAAACAAAAGGCTTGATAAAAGAATTGCCGTTATTTTATTTGTAATCTTTTTCATTTTTTAAAGCGCTTAATTAAATACCAATTGTTAGGTTAATACCAAATGTGCGGGTTGATGGGAATTGAGCAGTTTCAAACCCAGTTACGATATCTGTTCCTGCTAGTGTACCAAACTCTGGGTCGAAAGCTGGCCAAGGCGACCAAATGAATAAATTACGACCATAAACACCTATTGTTGTACGCTGCAAACCTAGTAATTTGTTAAATTTTGAGGTAAAAGTGTAATCTAGCCTTGCCTCTCTAAATTTAATATAATCGGTTTTAAAAGTGCTACCTTCAGCATTATCAATTCCCATGTGCGAGCGATAGTACTCATCAACATCAAAAGTAATCACATCATTTTTTCGGAAAGAGCCATCGCCATTTTGAATTACACCGTTACCAATAATTCCGTTATATCTACCAGGGAGCGTAACTTTTGTTTTACCTTGTTCGGCTAATTTATAATTGGTTAATGAATGTGCAACACCACCTACTTGTGCATCAAACAAAGCATTTAACCTAAAGCCTTTGTAAGAAAAGTCATTGACAATACTGGTTCTGAACTTTGGAATAGTATTACCTAAATAAACTACATCGCTGGTAATTTTCGCAAAACCTGTAGTTTCATCATAAACCACCTGTCCATCTGGTGAGCGAACATATCCTCTGCCATATAAATCGCCCATGCTACCACCAACTTTGGCAACAATTTGGCCACCGCCTACTGGCCCAGTTCTTAAAACTACCGAGCTATCGGCTAGTTCTTCAATTCTATTTTTGTTTGATGAGAAAATGAAATTGGTATTCCATCTAAAACCATTTTTTACATTTATTGGCGAACCTCCAACGGCAACTTCAAAACCTTCGTTACTAACTTTACCTGCGTTTATTATAACTGAATTATAACCTGATGATCGATCGACAATTCTGGTTAAAATTTGATCTTTGGTGTTTCCTTTATAATAAGCAACGTCAAGGTTTAATCGGTTTTTAAACATTCTAATGTCGGTACCAAATTCTATAGTTGTATTTGATAAAGGTTTTAAATCAGGGTTTGGAAATGCAGTTGGGTTTTGTAGTGCACCACCTGGGTACAAGCCTCCGCCTGCCGTATTGTAATTGTAAGATGTTCTGTAGGGAGTTGTTCCGCCATTTCCTACCTTTGATATTGAAGCTCGAAATTTGGCAAAACTGAATGATTTAGGGAGATTAAGAATCTCTGAAGCAATAAAACTTACATTGGCCGACGGATAAAAGAAGCCAACATTATCAGTTCTTGTTGTTGTAGCTAAAACACTAGTCCAATCTTTTCTTCCTGTTAAATCAAGATATATAAAATCCTTGTAACTAAAAGTAAATAAGCCATAAAAACTGTTAATAACATATTGACTTTTATCTGGTATAGTTACCAATGGTCCTGCTGCATTAGCTAAATTATATTTTCCCGGAAAAGTTAACGAATCGGCTCTAAGCTCATCTTTATTATAGTTGTTTTGTAAATTACTTCCTCCAACTGTGAGAGATAAATCGAAATCTTTAGAAACTTTCTTGTTATATTTTAATAGGAAATCAGTAGTAGCTTCTTGCGAATAAATATTTTGTGTACGATACGAACCTCGTGGTAAGCGAGAACCAGCATCATAAGGACGTTCCTGAGATCTTTGTTCGTAACCAAAATCTAAAGAAGTTCTTACTAAAAGGCTTAGTTCTTTTGTAAAGTTATAGTTTGCTTGTACGTTTCCTATAATTGCGTTTCTATTCGATCGATTGATAAACTCATAAGACACAGCATATGGGTTTTCTGGAAAAGTACTGAATGGATAATGTATTCTTCGATCTTCTTGTCCGTTTAGCCAGTAGTTTTTCAAGCCATCTAAATCAGCGTTCGGTTGCCAAAAAATAAACCAATACATTAAAGATTGATTTCCGTACCCAGCTCCAGGTAAGTTATCGCTAAATTTATTATTGTAATTAACTTTGGATGATATGGTTAGTTTGTTGTTTACTTTAGAGTTTACCGATAAAGCTACCGAGTTTCTTCCGTATCCAGTATTTGGAGTTATCCAGTTATTTTTTACATTAGTTACCGAAAAACGAGCACTTGTTTTATCGGTACCACCATCCACACTTATCGAATTTGTTAAGGTTTGTCCTACCTCAAAAAAATCACGAATTTTATTGGTGTAAGGAATCCAAGGTGTACGTTCTGTGCCAACTCGTTGCGTTGTAGGATCCCATTGAAAAAAACTTTGTCCATCAAAACGTGGTCCGTAAGCAGAACTTGTTCCGCTGGTACTTGGTCCATCAACTGTAGTTCCATAAGAGTAGTAAGCAGCTCCATCCAAACCTTGCCCATATTCAAATTGTAAATCGGGCCAGCGGTTTACGCTTTCTAATGCTGCGTTTGAATTAAATGTGATACCTAAACCTTTTCTTTTGCTACTTCCAGATTTTGTTGTAATGATTATAGCTCCATTCATACCTCGCTGTCCGTAAAGTGCAGCTGCTCCTGGTCCTTTTAAAACGTTTACGCTTTCAATATCTTCAGGATTGATATCATTTATTGTACTGCCATAATCAGCAGGCATATTATCACTTCCTACGCCGTAAACGGCTTCACCTTGTACAGCAGTTCTTCTTCCACTACCATTGTTAATAACCACGCCATCTAAAACAATTAACGCTTCATTATCGCCTGTTAGGTTGTTTTCACCACGTAAAATTATTTTATTAGAACCTGTTGGACCACTATTAGACCTTACTAAATTTAAACCTGCTACTTTACCAGATAATGCATCGGTCCAGTTGCCAGAAACTGCATCAGTTAATTGCTCTCCTTTTATAGTAGTAATGGCATATCCTAAAGCTCTCTCTTCTCTTTCAATCCCTAAAGCCGTTACAACAACTTCATTTAAAGCATTTACAGCTTCAACCATTTTAATTTCCAAATTGCTTGCTGTGGCGTTAACAACTTGTTTAAATGGTTTAAATCCCAACATTTCGAAAGATATTTCAGTGCCCTTTTCTACATAAACAGAGAAATTTCCGTTTGCATCTGTTAAACCTAAAAGTTTACGATTTGCACCTATAACAGATGCTCCCGGTAACGGAAAACCAGTTTCCTCCTCTACCACTTTTCCTACAATTTTAATACTTTCTTGAACTTGACTTAAAGCTTTATTTAATAAAACTTTCCCGGCCTCTTCTTTAAACGATATACCGCTTCCTGCTAATATTGTCTGAAGTATATCTCCTAAACTGGCATTGGTAAAGGTTATGGATTTAACTGTTTTAGACTTTAAATTCAAATAACTTGCATCATAAGCAAAAACACTATTGGTTTCTGTTTCTAGTTTTTTAATTACCGAATACAGGTTATCGGCTTCAAAACTCACACTTATTTTTTTGTTGAGAATTTGAGCTTCGGATTTGGTAGCCATTGCAGAAATTGCTGCTGTAGCTACTATACATAAGGCTAGAAAAGTGATACGCATAAGCTGTGTGTACTTTTTAATTAGCAATAAATAAATTTTCATACTTTTGATTAATGATTATTGTTAAGCTTTTATAGCGATGAAACCTTTAAGATTGCACTCTTTTGGGTTTCAGAAAATTAATGATGAGCCGGCTTTGTTGCACCATTGCCGGCTTTTTTAGTAAAGAATCACTGAATTTCCCTCCTTCCTATATTTAGAATTATGTATAGAACTGATAATTTTCAATAGCTCAGTTTCCTTCATGTCTGTTGATATATTTAATGTAAATTGATATTGAAGAACAGCAGAAGAGGCCGCCTTTAAATTAATTTTAAAGTTATTTGACAGGATTAATGCTAGCTCTTTAAAATTGGCTTGGTGTAGGTAAATCTTACCTTCACGCCATAAACTCACTTCATTATCGTTTACCTGATGGGTTTCAAAGCTTTTATTTGAAGAATGATATACAGCCTCTTGCTTTGGATATAAGAGAACCGCATTTTTCTCACTTTTAACTTGAACTTTACCTGTACTAACTGCAACCTTTAAATCTGGAAGATTTTTATAGGCTTTAACATTAAATGAAGTACCTAAAACTTTTACGCTAACTTCATTATGTTGAACTATAAAAGGTTTTTTGGGGTTTTTGGTGACTTTAAAAAAAGCTTCCCCTTCATCTAAAAATATTTCTCTGCTACCTGCTTCAAAATTTGAATTGACACGCATCACACTATTGGCATTTAACCAAACTATAGAGCTATCAGGTAGCGTCACTTTTTTGATCTGTCCCAGTTTTGTAGAAACCAAATTATAACTGGCAGGAGTTTCTAATTTTTTTGATTTCCAATTTTGAAAAACTATACCAGCAGTGAATATGATCGCAATAGCTGCTGCTATTCGGTAATAAATAGGAATAATACTTTTGTTAGGATTTATTGGTGATTGTTTGATTTTGGAAGTTAAATACTGCTTTATGGCTGTTTTTTCAACCTCATTTATAGAAATTTCATCTTCATTAGCTTGGTAAGATTTGTACCAAGCATCCACCAACGCAGATTCTGTTTCGTTAGCTTTCCCTTTGGTAAAACGATCTAATAACTCTTTAAATTTACTTTGTTCCATAGTAACGGTTTCTGTATATATGTCGCACAGATTACCGTTTGGTACTTATAATTTAAGTTAAACTTATATTACCTATTTGTTAAGTAAGTGCATTAAAACCAAGAGGTAGGTTAAATGCTTTTCTGGATATTTTTCAGTTATTACAGTACGCAATCTTCGTATCACTTCTGCAATATAATTTTTAACAGTTTGGTCTGCTAAGCCTAACTTCAAGGCTATTTCTTTAACAGGCACATTATCGCACCTTAAAATGTATATTCTTCTTAAAGTTTCAGGCATTAATATCAATGCTTCTTCCAATACATTTTCTAACTCTAAATAATCTTCTACATCCGTTACAGAATCTTCTAAAATGCTTAACCTCTCAGCTGCATCTTCTAAACTTATTTCTGAAACTCTTTCTGATCTAAAGTGACTGATGATCTTTAACTTAAGTGCACCAAAAAGATAGTTTTCTATAGTAGTTTGTATTTTCAGCTTCTCTCTTCTGTTCCAAAAACTAATTAATAATTCTTGAACAATGTCCTTAGCATCATCAACATTATTAACCCGAGCTGCGGCAGTTTTAAATAGCTTGTCCCAATACCTTTCAAAAATCACCTCAAAAGCATAAGGCTCGCCGTTTTTTACCAGCGAAAGCAAATCTTGATCTGTTAATATGAACGTCTCCATTTTCGTACAAAAATAGACGCTCTAATGTTAACCTAATTTTAAGTTTACGTATCCTAATAGATAAACTAACCCTAAAAAGCATGATTAACTCAAATGTTAATCATGCTAAAAAAATAAAAATTTAACACCCAAAACCGCTATTGGGTATTAAATTCCATCTTATTTTCTTACTCCAATAAACTCTGCTGCTTTGTTTTTAGCTGTCTTTTTCAATTTAAAAGAATCAAATATTTCTCCTGATGCTTTATAAGCAGTAAATGACAAATCATCTCCTTTAATGCTTATTACTTGAAACAATTGAGTATCCTCCTTAAATACATCCATCCATCTAGGCTCTACATCAATTTTGTACATTTTTGGCCCTGCTACGGAAACTACATACATAGGACCTCCTACTTTTCCAGAAACACCTATTGGTAAATTTTGTCCTCTACTATAAGTATGGTCATGCCCTTGTAACAAAATATCTACATGATATTTATCAAACAATGGCTTAAATAAATCTCTAAACTCTTTATTGTCTCTTCCTTTAGCCGTTGAATAAATTGGATGATGATAGGTAACCATAGTCCATTTTTTAGGATTGTTTTTCAAAACTTCTTCTAACCAAGTTGCTTGTATTTTGATAGAATTGCTATCTAAAACAATCATCTGCGAGTTTAAAGAAATCATTCTTAGATTTGCATAATCTATATAATAAACAGATTCCTTTAAGCCTTCGGGGCCATTTTTCGGCAAAGTATATTGTGCTTCCCAATGCGGATCAAGTGTTAAAACCTTATTTTCATCTCTAAAATACTCGTGGTTACCAGAGGATGGGATGCTAGGTATCATCCCATTTATAAACCCTCCGCCATAATGCCATTCGCCCCATTCTTTATCATTGTTAGATCTATTGATCAAATCTCCGGCGTGTACAATAAATCTAGCCTCTCCTTCTGTAGCAAAAGCTTTTCTAATTACCCTAGACCATTTAGATTTGATATCGTTTTGGGCATCTCCTAAATAAATGAAAGAAAAAGTCTCTCCTTCATTAGCTGGAGCAGTTTTAAACTGAAACCATTCGCTCCAGTTTTCTCCACTTCCAACTCTGTAAGTGTAAATTTCATTGGGAGCTAAACCGGTAAAGGTGACGCTATGGTAATTACTCTTCTCGTAATTTGCTCCTTTTAACTGTGTAGTAATAGCAGTATACTCTTTAGCTAAAGGCTTTTCTATTTTAGGAGCGCTCTCCTCCTTTACCACTTGCGCATAAGCTTCACTTACTGTGCTATCAGTTCTCCACGTTACAGATTGAGTGGTTGTTGGATCTTCAGCCCAGGTCAAGATTATTCTATCGGGGTAAGCCGATGCTTTGAAATCTTGAGCAATTGTGAATTTGCTACCTAAAACTAAGACAACAAAAACTAATTTTAACTTGTTTAACATATTTTATTTAATAAATGGATTGTATTTAATACCAATATTCCCCCACGAAGAAAAATATTTATGATCACTAGGTCTTCCGTCTCCAAAAAGAAGAATATTTTGAGCATTATTAATATTACTAATACTCATTACCACGGTTAACTTCTTATTGATTCTTTGTGATGCTGAAAAGTCTAATTGTGTTCTTCTTTTCTCTAAAACATCATTTGCTTCAGTATCCGCCAACTCTTCGGTATAAGTATCAAAGAAATTTAAAGATAAACGGCCTGAAAAACCATATTTTTCGTAAGATAGAGAAGCATTACCCACTTTAGGTCTCATTGCTGGTAAACGAACAGTTCTTTCGCTCACTAAACCTGGCACTTTAAATTTTGATTGTATTTGGGTGTAATTTCCATAAATACCAAATCCATTTAAAAAACCCGGCAAAAAAGTTAGCTGTTGTTGCCATGCTATTTCATATCCATAAACCTGAGCATTTGCACCATTAACCGTTTGGGTAACTTGATATTGATCAAATTGACCTCCTTTTTGTAGGTATATGCTTTCGTAGATATAATCACTTACATCTTTGTAAAATACACCACCAGAAATTAACCCAAGAGATTTTAAATAATGCTCAAAAAGAAAATCAACATTGGTAGAGGTAGCTTGATTTAAGTTAGGATTTCCAATTTTCATCCTTTTTCTTCTGGTTTCTACTTCTTGCCAAGGAACTAAATCATAATAACCCGGACGAGATAATGACCTAGTAACAGCTGCCCTAAGATTGGTTTGCTTATCTAAGGCATATTTTAAATTTAAACTAGGAAAAAGTCCATCAAATGAAGATTTTGAATCTACTTTAACAGTACTAACATAAGCTCCTCTATCATCAAAAGAAACTATATTACCATTGTAATTAAATCCTGTTCTCTCGTACCTTAAACCTGTTGTAATATCTAGCTTATTTAAAGTTAGTTTACCCATAATATAGCCAGCAGCCAAATTTTCTTTACCTGTGTAAGAGTCGGGATCAGTATTTTGGCGGGTAAAGGTTTCATTACCTTGAAATAAATCTTGATTAGCTCTATAATAATCTTCCACTAGATAACCGTTTGGAATTGCTCCAGAGAGATTGTAGTTTCCATCAAAATAATCATCTCTTGAATAATCAGATAAAAAGTTACTGAGACTTAATGTGCCAGTTTTTAATGTATATTGAAAATAATCTCTGGTATGATCGTCTTCTTTATACCTGTACCTGCCACCAAATTTAAAAAGCAAACTATTTTTAGCCCCTAAATTAAAAATGCGGTAAATGTTTGCCGAACCCTGTCCATCTTTATCATGTGCATTTTGTAACCTGTTATTATAAGTTCTAGCCGAATAGTTGGCCGGGTTGTTTACATCACTTGCATCGCTAAATGAAAATTGCGGTACACTTGGGTTAGCGGCATCTAAACCTGCCGTTAAATTGCTATAATTAAATACACCATCGTAGTAAGTAGGCTGGTCATATAATCCACTAGAATAAGTTAAATCTATATTGGCCTTCCATTCTTTTAAAACAGTTTTACCACCAACAGAAATACTAAACAAATCTCTGTTGTAATCTCTAGGACTACCACTTGAACCAATTGTTAAGCCAGTGACTGTATTGAGGTTGCTGTAGTTTCCGATGTTATAGTTTTTAGTACCTCTTGTTTGAAGTTCATAAAATTTGTTGTACGACCCTCTGAAAAACAGTTGACTTTTCTCGTTTGGAAAAAAACTAAGTTCTGTTTGTAAACCAATGTTTTCTCTATTTAATTCAGTTCCTTCTAAGCCTAAGTTTGCCAACAAAACTTGATCTACACCGTTAATCTCAAAAGTATCATAATCATAACTTACTCTATCTTCTCCTCTATTGGTATTGCTATAATTTGCACCTAATAAATAACCCCATTTATTAGCTCGTTTACTATAATTAAAGGCGCCATCGAAATTTTGCTTACTTAACAAAAAATTATTCCCAAAAGAGCCCTTCACTTGCAATTGCTCTGAACCAATTTTTGGAGTTTTTGAAATGATATTTACTGAGCCGGCAGTACCATCAGCATCCATATCGGGTGTTAAAGTTTTATTAACTTCAATAGCTTCAACCGTGGTTGATAATATTCCGTTTAAATCAATATCTCTGGAGTTAGTTTGCGTAGATGGCAATCTGTTTCCGTTTAAAGTAACAGAACCTAAACTTTGATCTAAACCTCTAATAATAATGTTACGAGGCAAGCCATAGCTATAATCCATAGCTACACCGGGTACTCTTTGCATAGCTTCCCCAACTGTTGCATCTGGAAATCGTTCAATTTGCTCTTCAGATAAAACATACTTCATATTATCTGCATTTTGCATATTACTTAATGCAACAGCCTCTCCTCTTCTTATACCTGTAATGGTGATACCATCTAAGTTATTACTTGCACCCTCCAACAATAATTCTGAAGTGGTGGTTTTTCCTTCCTCTAAACTCACTACAAATTCTGAGGTTTTATAACCAATATAACTTACCTGAAGTGTTACTTTTGCATCTGTTAAATTAGCAAACACAAAATATCCATTTGCATCTGTGGTAGTTTTAATATTTTTCCCTTTTACAGTAACATTTGCATAAGGAAGTGTCTGTTTATTTGCCTTGTCTTTAACGTAACCCACTAAAACACTAGGCTTAATTATTTTTATAGAATAATCTTTCTTTAACAAAACTTGTTTACCATTTTCAATTAAAGCAAGTTGGTTAATTTGTAGATACGGTGTTAAAATAGCCCTAGCCGTCTTATTTTCGATATTTACAGATACTGTTTTTAATACGTTTTCTTTATTTGTATAAACAAAACTCACCCCTGTTTTTTGCTCAATTTCTCTTAATAACTGGTTAAAAGAAACGTTTTTTACATGGATATTAATTTGTTGATCTAGCCCTTGCTGCCCTTTAACCTCTGAGGCATGTACCAAGCTAAGCAGTAAACTGGAGAAAATGCTGACAATTAAACTGGTACGCATAATAATTTGGGCAAGTTTACTTGCCTTATTAATTTTTTTCATTAATTTGTGATGTTTAAATTCCGATTTAAATTATTTAAATGATAAACAATTGATTCGTAGTCAAATGATTATCTAAGTTTAAAGTCATTTCTGTTACCGCAGAAATGACTTTTTTTTTGTAAATTATTTACATGTACTCCCCCCTTCTAAGAAAATAGTTTTATCAATTTGTTTCGATTGGATATTCATCAATAACTTTAAAGTTTCAAGCACTTTTGTTAATGAGTTATTTTCAAATTTTGCTGTAAGCTTACAGTCTTTAGCAATAAGTTTTTCGGTATTGATTTGAACCCCAAACTTTCTGGATAATGTTTGAAAAACTTCATTAATTGGAGTCTGATCAAAAACTAAAGCTCCTTCAATCCATGAATTAACTTCTTCAACAGCAATGTTTTTCCTTTTAAACAACTTGCTATTTAACTCATACACTAATTTATCCTTGGGCAACAAAAATTGGGTTACTTGTTTTCCGGATAAATGATTTACGCCTACTTTTCCGCTTTGTACCGCAACGGAAATTTCACTATCATTGCGGTATGCCCTAACATTAAAACTAGTACCATAAACGGTGGTTATCAGCTCCCCACTTTTTACAATAAAAGGATGTGATTCATCATGCTTCACTTCAAAATAAGCCTCGCCAATTAAATTGATTACTCGATTATCTGCTAATGTAAACTCACTAGAGAAAGAAACCTCACTTTCTGCATTTAGCCAAATTGTAGAGCTATCAGGTAATATCAGTTTTAAAACCTCGCCCACATTTGCCTTCTTTTTAATTAATTCGGCAGTAGTTTGAGAAGGTTGCTTGGAGTGCTGAAAAACAAAAACTGTACTGAGCATCAATAAACCTATAATTACTGCGGCAATACCGTACCACCATTGTAAGAATTTTTTATTTTTAGGACTTTCTTTTTGGTGAATTAAATATTCTAATCCATTAAAACGCTCTATTTTATCTGCTGGAATTTTTCCAGTTAAATCCCATAAAGCTTTTAAGCTATTAAACTCTTGCTGATGCTTAATATCCTCCTTTAACCAATTATTTAATTTTAATGCCGAAGCATCCGTTTCATTATTGGTTAAACGTTTAATAGCACTTTCCCAAATTTCTTCTTTCATAGTATTTGTTTGTTACTGTAAAGACAAATTAAGGAAGAAGAAATACGGGCTGAGTTCTGTTACTATTTTGTTAATTATTTATCAACTAAATGTTTCGCTTTTGCATGTATAAACTGCATACTTTTCATTAGATGGTCTTCAACTGTTCTTGTAGAAATTTGAAGTAAATCAGCAATTTCAGCATAAGAAAAGCCTTCTAAACGATACATCTTAAACACCAACTGCCTTTTTTTTGGTAGCATATTGATGATTTGTTGAAGGAAAACAAGTTGGTCCGACTCTTCATCATGCCCAATAGGTTCAGCAATCAATTCTGCAACTTGATTTAAATCTGGCTGATTAAGATAGGAAAGAAAATTCTTTTTATTTTTTTTTAAATGATTAAGGGATTGATTTTTTACCGATTTGTAGAGGTAAGCTTTTAAATTATCAGGCTTTGTAGGACTAAACCATAAATTCACAAATAAATCATTTACAACAGTAAAAGCTAATTCGGAGTCTTGTAAAAAATAATCAGCATAGTTTTGCAGGCTTATACTTAATTCTTTGTAAAGAGATTCGAAATATACTAAATCCCAATCACTAACTGCTGTTTCACTTTCGTAGGACTCTTGCACTTTTGAAAAAATTTATTTCCCAATCAAAAGTGCATACACAATATAAATTAAGTGTTAATCGGATGTTATGATTTGGATTAAGCTTAAAATTAAAAGCTATAACCAACCATTTAAATCCTTTTTACCAGCTAACTTGTACCTCAAAGAAAATGCTTGCTGGCTGTCAATAATCCCATCAACAAAGTGGAAACTAAAAGTAAACCCGCCTTGTATATTTTTAAATTGAATAGGATTCCATCCTAAATCTAAACGATTATATTGTTTCGCAGTGTAAAAAGCATCTCCATTAATTAAATAATGTCCTTCTCCGTTATAATAAGTGTTTGCCAAGCTAAAATTCTTATAGCCTGCATATAAATAAGAAATAAACCCAACTGGAGTTCTTAAATTATTTAAACTTCTTACTCTTTCTACAGACATCATAGCGCCTGCGCTAAAGGTTAAAGAATCTAAAAAGGTTTTTTTACCAAAGTCTAAACCCAATTGTAATTGTATAGCTCCGTTATCTTCCAAAAATTGATTTGGCGGTGATATTGCCGATAATGCATTATGATACATATATGCATAATTGCTTGCGTAAAATAATCCTTTTTGGTATTTTCCAGAAAATCCAAATAAAAACGTTTCTCTATCTGTAGCGGTTTGTTTCCCTGTCCAGTCTATCCAAACATTTTGTTTAAAATTATTGGTTTTATACTGGTAAAACATCCCTTCCATGTTGGGTTTAAAATAATTTAGAGTATCTGCAAGCAAAGCTCGTGGATAATCGTCAATTAAATTCAACCGTGGAAAAGCGCCAATAAAGAAATTGTTTTTTTCTTTTTGATATTGATAATAAATAACTGGTGCAATATTATCGGTAAAATTTTTAGAGCCAAATTCTTTTAAAAAATTTGCTCCTACTCTGAAGCGATGTACGCTATCAATCATTAAACCCAATTCTGGCGAAAACCTGGCTCCAAAAATAGTTTGAGATAAGCGATTTGATTTTGCATACTCTCTATTATCAACAAAACCATGAAAATTAATAGCGGTTTCTAATTGCTGAGCTTGAGCTGATTTTTGATCAACTACAATTAGTAATAATAAAATAAATAGGTATTTTTTCAATTTCATCCGATAATGCTTATTCAGTTTAAAAACAAAAACCTCTGAACTATAGAGTACAGAGGTTTTGCTATCTTATAATATCTAAATTATATACCTAATAGTAACCTTGCAGGGTCTTCTAAAAGTTGTTTTACTTTTACTAAGAAACCAACAGACTCTTTACCATCAATTACTCTATGGTCATAAGAAAGGGCAACGTACATAATTGGACGTATAACCACTTGTCCGTTTTCTGCAACTGGGCGTTCAACAATATTATGCATTCCTAAAATTGCAGATTGTGGTGCGTTAATAATTGGAGTAGAAAGCATCGACCCGAAAATACCCCCGTTAGTAATGGTAAAGTTTCCACCTGTCATTTCCTCAATTCCCAATTTCCCATCTCTGGCTTTTAACGCCAATCTTATCACCTCTTTCTCAATTTCTGCCATCGTCATGCTTTCTGCATTTCTGATAACAGGCACAACTAATCCTTTTGGTGCTGATACCGCAATTGAAACATCAGCAAAATTACTATAAACCAGTTCTTCACCTTCAATTCTTGCACCAACCGCTGGGAAATCTTTTAAAGCTTCTGTTACCGCTTTTGTAAAGAAAGACATGAAACCTAAACCAACACCATGTTTTTCTTTAAAAGAATCTTTATATTTTTTTCTTAGCTCCATAATTGGCGCCATGTTTACTTCATTAAAAGTAGTTAACATAGCGGTTTCATTTTTAACAGAAACTAAACGACGAGAAATGGTTTTTCTTAAAGAAGACATTTTCTCTCTGCGCTCATCTCTTGCACCAGAAACAGATGGTGCAGCTGGAGCACTAGCTTTTGCAGGTGCACTTTCCACTTTTGCTTTCGGAGCTTCAGCTTTTTGAGCATTCATTGCATCTTCTTTGGTAATTCTACCATCCACACCAGTGCTTTTAACATCTTTAGGATCAATTCCTTTTTCTGCTAAAATTTTAGCAGCAGCAGGAGACGGAGATTTATCAGCATAAGAAGCACCACCCGAAACTTTAGCTTCAGTAGTTGAGCTTTCAGCCTTTGGCTTTGAGCCTTCAGCTTTCACGCCACCAGTAATTGTAGCTACAGTAGCACCAATTTCTAAAGTATCACCTTCTTTAGCAACAGTATTTAAAATACCAGCAACTTCAGCAGGCAATTCAAAAGTAGCTTTATCAGATTCTAACTCGGCAATAACTTCATCTAAAGCAACGCTATCACCATTTTGTTTCAACCATTTTGTAAGTGTAACCTCTGTTATAGATTCACCTACTGAAGGAACTTTAATGGTAGTTTCTTTAACTTCAGATTTTTCTTCAGAAGATGGTTTTTTTTCTTCTACAGTTTCTTCTTTGTTTTCAGCTTTAGGCTTTTCGTTTTCTACATTACTACCATCTTCAATTTTACAAACTAACTGTCCAATTTCAAGTGTATCACCTTCTTGTGCAACTAATTTCAACGTTCCAGGCTTTTCTGCAGTTAGTTCAAAAGTAGCTTTATCAGATTCTAGCTCGGCTATAACCTCGTCCATTTCAACATGGTCGCCATCTTGTTTTATCCATTTAGAAAGGATAACTTCTGTAATAGATTCGCCTACTGCGGGTACTTTAATTTCTAAGCTCATGAATATTGCTTTATTTTTTTAACCTTAATCAAATTTTTTAGCCTCGGCCGTTGTTTCTTTAATCAACTCCTTGGCTTCCTCCACATTTTTTAGCTCGAAAGCTTTAGCAATTATAGCAGTTTGTTCTGCAATATGTTGCTTAGCAAAACCTGTTGCTGGGCTACTTGCTGGTTTTCTAGAAATAACTTCAAAATTAAAGTCTGATTTCCTGAAAATACGTGAAATAAACGGCCAAGGCCCCATGTTTTCTGGTTCTTCTTGCACCCAAATAAACTCAGCTTTTTTATATTTAGCTTTTATTTTATCTAATTGTTTGTACGGTGTAGGGTACATTTGCTCTAACCTTACAATGGCAACATCTACACGTTTATCAGTCTGTTGTTGTTCTAATAAATCGTAATAAACTTTACCCGAGCAAATTAAAACTCTTTTCACTTTCGCTGGTTTCGCTTCAGCATCATCAATTACTTCTTGAAACTTTCCATCTGTAAAATCTACCAATGGCGATACGCATTTAGGAGATCTCAATAAACTTTTTGGAGAGAAATTAATTAAAGGCTTGCGAATTTTACGAGCCAATTGGCGACGTAAAGCGTGGAAAAACTGTGCTGGTGTAGTACAATTAACTACTTGCATGTTGTATTCGGCACAAAGTTCTAAGAAACGTTCAATCCTTGATGATGAATGTTCTGGACCTTGCCCCTCATAACCGTGTGGCAATAACATCACTAAACCATTTGCTCTCTGCCATTTAGTTTCGGCAGATGAAATATATTGGTCGATAATAATTTGTGCGCCGTTAAAGAAATCTCCAAACTGAGCTTCCCAAATGGTTAAAGCATTAGGGTTTGCCATTGCATATCCATACTCAAAACCTAAAACACCATATTCTGATAAATGCGAATTGTAAATTTCAAATTTAGCTTGGTTTGCACTAACATGTTCTAAAGGAGTGTATTCTTCTTCAGAATCTTCCATTTTAACCACAGCATGACGATGAGAGAATGTTCCACGTTCAACATCTTGTCCGCTTATTCTTACCCTTTTATTCTCGTTCACTAAACTGCCATAAGCCATTAACTCGCCCATTGCCCAATCAAACACATGGGTTTCGGTTGCCATTTTTAAGCGCTCTTTAAATAACCTATCAATTTTTGATAAGAATTTTTTATCTTCTGGTAGCTGAGAAATACTTGCTGCAATTTTCAGCAAAGTATCTTTATCAATTCCTGTTTCTGGCGACTGATCAAAATCTTCTGGTTTAGAAAATCCAAGCTCTTTCCAAGCGCCAGAAAATGCTGGATTAACAGGCGCACCTTTATCTTCTTTAGATTCGTTTAAACGCTCTTGCAAAAGGTCTTTAAATTCCTTTTCCATTTGCTTAGCTAAGCTGCTATCTACCGCACCAGAAGAAAGTAGTTTTTCAACATAAATTTCTCTTGGGTTTGGGTGTTTTTCAATAGTTTTATATAATAATGGCTGTGTAAAACGTGGCTCATCAGATTCGTTATGGCCATATCTACGGTAACATAAAATGTCTATAAAAACATCGTTGTGGAAACGCTGACGGTATTCCATAGCCATATTAATGGCGTAAACAACAGCTTCTACATCGTCGCCGTTTACATGAAATACTGGAGAAAGTGTAACTTTTGCAATATCTGTACAGTAAGTTGATGAACGAGCATCTTTATAATTGGTAGTAAAACCAACTTGGTTGTTAATTACTAGGTGGATGGTTCCTCCAGTGGTGTAAGCATCTAATTTAGCCATTTGCAATACCTCATAAACCAAACCTTGACCGGCTACAGAAGCATCACCATGTAATAAAATTGGTGCTATTTTTTTATAATCACTGTTATATTTTAAATCCATTTTAGAACGTGTAATGCCTTCTACAACGGCAGCTACTGTTTCTAAATGCGATGGATTTGGGCAAAGACTTAAATGAACTTTTTTATTTGAAGAGGTTACCACATCAGAAGAAAAACCTAAATGGTATTTAACATCACCACCAAAAGGAAGGTCTTTGTTATATTTTCCTTCAAACTCAGAAAAAACATCTTTATAGGTTTTGCCCATAATATTGGTTAAAACGTTTAACCTACCACGGTGTGCCATTCCTATTACATATTCTTCAATTCCTAAGTCTGCACCTTTTTCAATTACAGAATCTAATGCTGGTATTAAAGCCTCTGCACCTTCTAAAGAAAATCTTTTTTGACCTAAAAACTTTGTTCCTAAAAAGTTTTCAAAAGCAACTGCTTGGTTTAACTTTTTCAGAATCCTTTTTTTAGTTTCTATGTCGAAATTTGGAGTATTGCGAGTTTTCTCCATGCGCTCTTCAAACCATTTTAGTTTGATTGGATTACGCATGTATCTGTATTCAACACCTATAGACTGGCTATAAGTATCTTCTAATAGTTTATGGATGTCTTTTAACTTAGCTGGGCCTAAGCCAACTTCAACACCAGCATTAAAAACGGTTTCTAAATCAGACTGTGCAAGACCAAAGGTTTCTAACTCTTTACCTGGGAAATATTGTCTTCTTTCTCTTACAGGATTAGTTTTGGTAAACAAATGCCCCCTTTGGCGGTAGCCATTAATCATGTTTAAAACATTTATTTCTTTTAAAACATGTTCAGGTGTGCTAGCGCCTGTTGTTTGTCCTGAGATTTCTGAATCAGACTCTTGTCCGAAATCAAAACCTTCAAAAAATTTTTGCCACCCAAAATCTACGGATTGTGGGTCTTCTTTATAAGATTGGTATAAAGAGTCTATATAGGCTGAATCTGCGTTGCTAAGATACGATAAGCTATCCATCAAAAATTAATATGTTGAGTTTGCAAAAGTAAAAAAATAGCTTCGTAAACTACTAATTAAATGGGATTAAATTACATTATAAATATCTGATAGCATTTAAATAATCAACTTATTGGTATTATTTACCGCTAATGATGTTAATAAATGAAAGTATATCTTTTATAATATATGTGAAACCATCCTCAGTAGATTGCAAGCCAACTGCTTGCCCACCAGTAATAAAAAGCGGAACATTGCCAATAGCTTTTTTTATTCGTTCTAAAACAAAATCAGGCTTATCTTCTGATGATGAGGAAGTTAAAACAGTAAACACAAAATCGGGTTGGTAATATTCAACAGTTTCTGATAGCGTTTGGTAAGGTAAATTTTGCCCTAAATACAAACATTGTTGTTCGTGTTTTCTTAAAAGATATTGAGCAAACAACAAACCTAATTCATGTTGCTCATTAGGTGGTAAAAAAAGTACGTATTTTTTTGAACTTGGTTTTGTTTTAAATGGTATTTTGTAGGTGGCCTCAATTATTTTTTGCTCTATTTTATGAGTAGCAAAATGCTCGTGGGCAGGGTTTATGCTACCAATTTGCCACATTACACCCACTTTACGCATAAATGGAAAAATTACTTCTTGCATTGATTTTTCTAAGCCTATATCATTTATAGAAGTATTTATAATCTCTTCAAATTCGGTTTCATTTAATTTAACCATTGCATTAGACAGCATTTGAATTTGTATATGACTATCGTGATGGTTTGATTGTAATTCTTTAACCAAAGAAATAATTTCTTCGGAACTCATTTTAGATATTTTACTTATTTTGTATCCATTATCATTAAGGGTGGCAATATTTAAGAATGTACATAAATCATCATCACTATAATACCTAATATTCGTTTCTGATCTTTTAGGGGTAAAAAAATTATAGCGCTGCTCCCAAACCCTAATGGTATGTGCTTTAATACCTGTTAAACTTTCAATATCACTTATAGAAAAACGTTTCAAACCTCTTAATTTTATTTAATAATATTATCTTAACAAATTTACAACTGCTTTGTTTAATTTAGAAACATTATAATTTGTTGATATTGTTTAAATAAAAATTTGCTAGCTTTTTTATAGCCTCTTTTTCTGGGGCTTCCATTTTTTTTATGAGTTGATACATCATCCCTATTCTTGGATTTTTAGCTAAAAGATGTTCATTTTCTATGTAGAAATTCCAATATAAACTATTAAGCGGACAAGAATTATCGCCATATCTTAAGTCTTTTTTGTAAGAACAACCTTCGCAATAGTTACTCATTTTATTGATGTAGTTAGCAGAAGCTACATAAGGTTTAGAACCTACAATTCCACCATCTGCAAACTGGCTCATGCCATGAGTGTTGGTAATTTGCACCCATTCCATTGCATCTATATAAACTCCCAAATACCACTCATCAACTTCCGTAGGGTTAATGCCTGCCAATAGTGTAAAATTACCGATAACCATTAAGCGTTGAATATGGTGTGCATAAGCATTGTTTAAAGAATTATTGATGCAATGATTTAAACAATTCATTTTTACTTTACCATCCCAAAACCATGTTGGCAATGCTGCTTTATAATTAAAGAAATTTGTATCGGCAAAGCTTGGCATTTCTGCCCAATAAATTCCACGCATATACTCTCGCCAGCCTATTACTTGCCTAATAAAACCTTCTACATTTGCTATATCAATTGTGTTTTCTGATTGCTTATAGGTTTTTAAAACTTCGGTAACGACTTCTTTTGGTGATATTAGTTTGATATTTAGCGCAAAAGACAAACAAGAATGGAAAAGAGTATGATGTTCTTTTAGCATGGCATCTTCATACTTGCCGAAGTTGGGCAGCAATTCTTTACAAAAATAAGTTAATACTTTTAATGCTTCTCCTCTTGTGGTTGGGTGTCCAAATGCCTTTTCGTTAATAGTTCCGAAATATTTTATACCATTATCATTTAACAATTTCACTATTTCAGAAACGTCCTTTTTAAAAGTTAAAGGAAATTTCAGAGGGGCTTTACCATCGTATTTTTTCCTGTTTTCATGGTCAAAATTCCATTTTTCTCCAATAGGCTTTAAATCTTCATCAACTAATATTTTATGTTTTTTACGCATATCTCGGTAAAAATTTTCCATTAAATATTGCCTTTTACCGCTAAAAAACGCTAAAACATCTTCACGTTTTGTAAAAAAATGCTCGGTATCAAAACTTTTAGTTGCTATTTCTAAATTTTCACAAATTTCTTTTAATTGTACATCCAACCTATATTCATCAGGTAATTGGTATTCAAATTTTTGGATTTTTAATTTTTTAATAAGCTGCTTAATATTAGCTTCAAAAGATTGTTTGTTGTATAAATCATCTAATTTTAGATAAACAACTTGATGCCCTAATTCATTCAAATTATCAGCAAAACTTCGCATTGCGATAAAAAAACCAACAATTTTTTGAATGTGGTGTTTTACATATTCTTGCTCTTGGTTAACCTCCACCATTAAATAAGTGATGTTAGCATTGTTTTCTTTAAACCAAGAATGATTGATGTTTAATTGATCGCCAAGAATTAAACGTAAAGTTTTGCTCATAACTGCTAAACAAACAATGGGGTATTGTGTTTTTGCAAGAAATATTTTTTATTAAAGAGTACATTAAAAAAACAACAACTCATAAATTAAGAAAGCCACAAATCAACATATTCTCCTTTTGGGTCGTAATCTGCAGCTTGTTTTTCAATATTAAAATAACGGTTTTCTCTTGGGTCGTTACCTACGCCGGCAACATAAGCCCAATTTCCCCAGTTACTTGCAGGACTGTAATCTATTAATTTCTCTTCAAAATAAGCTGCACCTAAAGTCCAGTTTACATGTAAATCTTTAACTAAATAAGATGCTACATTTTGCCTACCTCTGTTACTCATAAAACCAGTAAGGTTTAATTCTTTCATGTTGGCATCAATAAATGGAACTCCAGTTTCGGCATTTTTCCATTTCTCAAAAAGTTCTTCTTGGTTTGGAGCCAGTTCTTGTGTTACACCTTTAAAACCCGATTCCATAAAATAACTGGTTCCTCGTTTTTTAAACATAAACCTGAAGTAATCTCTCCAAAGTAGCTCAAAAATTAACCAATAGGTAGAATCATTTGCGCCCTTTTCTTTTTCAAATTTTTTAATTTCCCAATAAATTTCTCTTGGCGATAAGCAGCCGGCAGCCAACCAAGGGGAAAATTTACTGCTATAATCACCTCCAATTAAACCATTTCTGGTTTTTTTATAGGTAAGCAGTAAATTAGTATCCCACAAATAATATTTCAGTCTTTTCAGTCCTTCAGTTTCGCCTCCTTTAAAATCACAAACCATGCGAACATCCTTCTCAGGCACTTCTAAACCAAGTTCTGATATTGGTGGCACTATACTTTGCTCTAAATTTAACGGAACAGTTATTTGAGTTGGAGTTGCAAAAGATGTGCGTATTTCGCCTTCTCTTTCTACTTTCTTTCTAAAACTGGTAAAAACATCAGGAATATCTTTTATGGGAAATGGTAAATCTTCTTTGTGGTATAAAGTATGACCAATAAAATGCTTTAAATTAATTTGCATTTTCCAAAGTGCATCCTCAACGTTTGATGATATTTCTGTTTCTTCTGATGCAACTTCGCGATGATGATAAACTTCATCTACTTCGTATTTTTTACAAATTTCCGGTAGTAATTCTTCTGGTTTACCGCTAGCAATCAGTAAGTCGCCACCTAAATTTTGGAAAGATTTTTTTAAATCAGCTAAACTTTCTAAAACAAATTGAGCCCTAAAATTACCTGTTTTGTTGGTGTTGTAATTTGTTGTAGTAAAATATCTAGGGTCTAAACAATAAACTGGAACAATAGCAGTCCCTTTTTGCGTAGCCTCTAACAATATTTCATTGTCGTGAATACGTAAATCGTTCCTAAACCATACCAGTATTGTTTTTTTGCTCATTATGCCTTAATTTTAATTAGGAATTGATTTGTTACAATATTGCAGATTATTTAACTTTTTGGCAATATTTACTGCAATATTTTACTTCATTCCAACAATTTTCCCACTTTTTGCGCCAAGTGAATGGCTTTTTACAGCCTAAACATTCTTTCTGAGGCAAATTAATTTTAGCAATGGTTTTACCTTTTTTGTTTTGCACTTATTAAAAATGTTTGTTATACTGTTAATAGAACATATTTGATTTCAATATGTTTAAACTTTTGTTAAAAAACAGGTGTGTATTACAATCAATATACATTTAACAAAATGGCAAGCATATTGTATATTTGTAAACAGGAGGAAAAACATGCCGAAATTAAAAACTTACGATACAGAACTTAAACAAGAAAGAGCAGTTTTAGTTGGTTTAATTACCGCAAACCAAACGGAAGAACAGGAAAAAGAGTATTTAGATGAATTGGCTTTTTTAGTTGACACTGCTGGCGGTATAACAGAAAAACGCTTTACTCAAAAAATGCAAAAGCCAGAAAGGGCAACTTTTGTTGGTACAGGAAAGTTAGAGGAAATAAGAGTTTACGTTAAAGCCGAAGAGATTGACTTAGTAGTTTTTGATGATGAACTAAGCCCAATGCAAATAAGAAACATTGAGGCAGAATTAAAAGTTAAAGTAATAGATAGAAGCAATTTAATTCTTGATATTTTTGCTAAAAGGGCGCAATCTGCACAAGCAAAAACACAAGTAGAATTAGCTCAACTACAATATTTACTACCTCGTTTAACCAGATTATGGACTCACTTAGAACGTCAAAAAGGTGGTATTGGAATGCGTGGGCCAGGTGAAACGCAAATTGAAAGTGATAGAAGGATGATTAAAGAAAAAATCTCTATCCTTAAAGATAAATTGAAGCTGATTGATAAACAAAACGAAACACAACGCAAAAACCGTAATGAATTAGTAAGGGTTGCATTGGTTGGTTATACCAATGTTGGTAAATCAACTATTATGAATATGCTCTCAAAATCTGAGGTTTTTGCAGAAAATAAACTGTTTGCTACTTTAGATACCACAGTTAGAAAAGTTGTTTTAGAAAACGCACCTTTCTTGCTTTCAGATACAGTAGGTTTTATCAGAAAATTACCTCACCATTTGGTAGAATGCTTTAAATCTACTTTAGATGAAGTGCGTGAAGCTGATATTTTAATACACGTAGTCGATATATCGCATCCAAATTTTGAAGACCAAATTTTTACTGTTAACGAAACTTTGAAAGAATTAGGCGCTATTGACAAGGAGATGATTACTGTTTTTAATAAAATAGATAATTACCAAGAAGTTGAAGTTGAGCAAGATTGGGAAGTTGAAAACGAAGAAAAAGCTAAAATGACTTTAGCAGATTTTAAAAACAGTTGGATGGCAAAACACAACAGCCCAGCTATATTTATATCAGCTACAGAAAAAGAAAATGTTGATGAATTTAGAGAACGTATTTACGAAAGTGTGAAAGCCGTTAATCAGAAAATTTATCCTTTTAATAATTTTTTATACTAGAAATTAGCCGCAAGAAAGAGTATCAAGTAATAAAACCTAAACGTTGTTTAAGTTTTCCTGATACTTGATACTTGATACTCAATACTCAATACTCAATACTCAATACTCAATACTCAATACTAAAACCTTATACTTTAAAACAATGGAATCAAAAAGACAGCAAAAATTTTCGAGAGTGATACAGAAGGATTTAGGAGAGCTTTTTCAGAGAGATGGAAATACGTTTTTGCCTAATGCTATGATAACTGTAACCAAAGTAAGGGCAACACCAGATTTAGGAATTGTAAGGGTTTATTTAAGTTTTTTTAATGCTCCTAACCCTGATGAAGCTATAGGAACCATAAGGTCACACACATCTGAAATTAGATACAATTTAGGTAAACGCATAAAAGATAATGTTAGGGGCATTCCTCAATTAGAGTTTTTTTTAGATGACACCAATGAGTATGTGGACAGGATAGATAAAATTTTTACTCGCATTCAAAAAGACGACGAAACTAAAACTGAATAAATGAGCATAACAAATGCCTCAATTATTAATAAGCTTTTGATAAAACACAATCATACTTTTGCATCAATTGTTGATTTTGATAAAAAGTATGAAAGTGTTTTAAATTTAGATTTTACTGCTCAAAATACATCGCTTACAGCCGAAATAATTAATAATACCCACCTTTTTTGCGAATATATAAATGCCGCTCTTCTTGCAAATAATGCAAAGTTTGGAGTTGGTGGTTATTTAGAGCATCGTACGGTTTATGCCCGGAGTAAACACTTTGATGGTGAAGAAGGAGAACCCAGACGACTACATTTAGGTGTTGATATTTGGGGCAATGCTTTAACACCTGTGTATTCTTTTATGGATGCTAAAATACACAGCTTTGCAAATAATAACAATTTTGGAGATTATGGAGCTACTATAATCTTAGAACATGAGTTAGATGAGTATAAATTTTACAGCTTATACGGGCATTTAAGCTTACAAAGTTTAGCAGGTTTAAACAAAGGCAAAGAAATAAAAAAAGGAACTCATTTCTGCGATTTTGGCGTTCCAGATGAAAACGGACATTGGCCTCCGCATCTCCATTTTCAATTAATGACAACAATGGATGGGAAACAAGGCGATTATCCAGGAGTTGGTAAATTTTCTGAGAAAGAATTGTGGGCTAATAAAATACCAGACGCTAATTTGCTGCTTAGGTTTTAGAAGTTTCTGATGGCTAAATACTCATTTTCTTTATCGGTCATTAAGGTTTTATCTTTTGCACTCTTATCCTTATAACCTAACAAATGGAGTGTGCTATGCACCATCACTCTGTGTAACTCGTCTGCTAAAGAATTTTTAAATAGCTTTGCATTTTCTCTAACTCTATCAACACTTATAAAAACATCCCCAAAAACGTTTTCCTTATTTTCTGAGTTATCAAAAGTGATGGTATCTGTATAGGTATCGTGTTTTAAGTATTCCCTATTTATTTTTAAAAGGTAATCATCAGAACAAAAAATAAAATTTAGTTCTTGTAGTTGAAAATTTTCAGCATTTATAACACTTAAAACCCAATTTTTTAATGCTTTAATTTGTTTGGGTTTATATGTTGTTTGTTCACTAAAAAAAAAAATAGATACGTTACTACTCATTAATATTTAAAATGCAATTCAACCTCATTTCCTTTTGTATTAAAAATACATTGATCAGCTAGTCTTTTCATAATATAAACACCACGACCAGTCAATTTTTCTAAGTTTTCTAAATCTGTAGGGTCTGGTATCTGCGTAAAATCAAATCCATCTCCTTCATCCGCTATAGTAAATACCAAGCGCTTATTTAAAATAACTTCTAAATTAACATACACTTTTTTAGTAGGATCTTGCTTATTACCATGGTAAATGGCATTTGTAATAGCTTCGTTTAAGCAAGTCATTAAGTTTGCATAAACGTCTTCGCCAATTTCTAGCTGTGCTACCAAATCATCAACAAAGTTTTCTAAAACTGCAACGCTTTCACTGTTAGAAGGAAGTTGTAAAGAATATAATCCGTTATCCATAATAGTTTCTGTCAAATTGTTCATTTTTGCCCTCCCAAATTTAATTGATTAAAGTACTCACTAATTTTTGATTTATAAAAATAATTCAAATTTGGTGATACTGTCTTTATTTGTTGCAGCTCTTTCGCTTTTTGTTTTTGATACTCTTCCAAAATTAAGTTATAATTTGGATAAAACTCCTTAGCTGCTTTACTTTCTCTTTTATTGTCTTGTTCTCGCTCTCGTTCTGCTTTATCAGCTTCAAGCATTCTTGTTTGTATTTCTTGCTGCCTATTTATTGCTTCCTGAGTGATACGTCTGTTTACGAGTTCCGTTTCAGTTTGTTCCATTTGTTTAATTATTTTTTCCAAATTACCCAAACCACCCGTACCATCTTTGTTTAAAGTATTGTTAACTTCTTGTAAAGCTTGCCTTATCATTTGCTGTTGTTGCGCCATTTTAGCCAAACTTTCAGAAAACTCTTTAGACCCTTTTTGCCCTGGCATTATGCCTTGTTGTTGCATTTGGTCTTTTGCCTTTTGCATATTTTTATTTAATTGCTGCTGCATTTCTGTAAGTTCTGATAAACCTGGCTTAGGTTTACCTCCTTTACCTCCAGGTTTTGCATTCTTCATCGCATTTTGCAACTGTTGTAATGCCTCACTCAACATTAAAGCCAAATTATTTATAGAAGTTAACGCATACTGCTGGCTTCTATTGGCTTCAGCAATTTTTAATTCTGTAATTTGTTCTAATGAACTATTAATCTGTTGATTAATAGTTTGTATTTCTTTATTTACTGTTGATTGTATTTGAGGCACTTTTTTGCTTAAACTGTACAAACTATCTTCAACCATTTTTAAATTATCTTTAATTTCTCTTTGCTTTTGCCCAAGTTTCACAAAACTAGGACTGTCTTGGTTGGTGTTTTTCAAATCTAACAACACTTTTTCTTGGTCAAAAGAAGATTTAAGTAAATTTTTCAAAATCATTCTTAACTCTTGCTCATTTACTTGATTTTCATCTTGCTGCCCACCTTGCTGAGCCTCTTTCATTTTCTTAGCCAAATTCTGCATTTTTTGAGCAGCACTTTTTTGTGATTGAGCTGCCTTTTGCTTTTTGTTATCTTCTAAGCTTTTATCCGCATCATTTAAGTCCTTATCTATATTTTTTTGGTCTTCTTCGGGGTTTTTAAAATCCGTAGGCTTTTCTAATGATTCATTCTTCTGTTCAAGCTCTTTTAAATCTTTTTTAATATCATTAAAATCTTTAGTAAGCTTCTCTTGTTCTTTTTTAAGCTCATCCTTTGGTATGTTAGCATTGTTTTCACCCAACTTCTCCTGTTTTTGTGCTAACTCTTCTAACTGGTCAATAGTGTTATTTAATTTTTGCTCTAAAGCTAATTTCTTGTAAAGTTCTAATATTCGGTCTAGCTCTTTTTGTAAAGATTTATTATCCATTTGCATTTTTTGCAATTGTTCTTGACTTAACTCCTTCTGGTTTTTGTCAACCATTTTTTGCAGGTTTTCTAATAAATCTTTGGTCTTTTTGTCCAAAACATTGTCAAACAAATCTTGAATTTGCTTTTGCTTTTCTAACAACTCTTTGTTTTGATTCTCTAAATCTTTTGATTGCTCTAAGTTTTGTTTTCCTTCTTTTTGTATGTCTTTAATTAGTTTTTCTAAAGCTTTCTGTTCTGTAGTTAACTGCTCTATTTGTTTTTTCTGCTCGTAGCCTAAAGTTTTTTGTTCTATTAAATCTTGATTTAGTTTTTTAGTTTCCCGCTGTATCTTTTCGGCCTTTTTAATAGCTTGTTCCATTTTCTTTTCTATGGCAACAGTTTGCTCTTCAATTTTTTCAACTTGTTCTTTTTTAGAATCAAGCTTATAAACCAACTTAACAGATTTTGTGTGTTTTGAGCCATTTACCCTGTCATTATCTGCAACATCAAAATAATATTGCACCTCTTCACCTGCTTTAATGCCGAGTTCTTTAATTGGCCATAAATACAAAAAATTACTTTTTGTAGCGCCTTTATTAAAGTTTACTGGTAATTTAAAAGCTTTTCCTTCTCTGCTTTTATCCTCAGATTTTAATATCTGATAGTGAAAATTTAAAGCTGTTAAGCCATAATCATCACTGCTATTGCCTATAAAGTATAGCGCATTTGAGTTTGCAGAATCTGCTTTTTGTACCACTTCTATTTTTGGATATTCATCTACAATTACATTTATTTGGTAGCTTAAAGAGTCTTTTGTTAAAGATTCTTGATTGCTTAATATAATATTATATTTACCGCCTTTTAAAATTTTATCCTGTGTAAAAAAACTTTCATTTTTTTGGTTTTTAGCAATTATTAGGTTTTCATTTATTGCCAAAGCAACCTCATTAACAAATTGGGTTTTAAATGTAAACTGCGCAATTGTACCAGCTGGAAGGGTTAAATCTCCAGGGTTTTGGATTATTTCTTTACTTTTAGCCAAATAAGAAGGATATATTAAACTTACTTGATAACTTAATAGTAGAGGTTTCTTTTTTACTTGCACAGCATATTCGTCCGAGTAAAATTCGTTACCTATTAACCTAAAGCTTTTAGTTTGTTGTAAATTTTTAAACTGGTAACTAAAGTTAATGATGTCTTTTTTATCGAGTTTAAATGTATTCACACCATCTTCTATATATAAATCATCAGGTATTTCATTGCCTTCTAATTTAACTTCTAATGTAAAATCATCTCCTTGGTTTGCAATTAAATTTTTGTTGAGTACTTTAAATACAAATGGAGCTTTCTTTTTATAATAAACTTGGTGATTTATTATTCTATCTGTTCCATCTTTTAATATTGATGGAGCTGTAAATGCAATTAAAACCAATATAACAACTGGAACTAAAGCATAACTAATATATTTTTTATTTGCAGCTATATTTACTGCCGCAACAAAAGGAATGGGTTTTAAACTAGCAATTCTTTGATTAATACTTGCTTCAATTAAAGCTTGCTGAGCGGGATTTTCATTTGCTAACTGTTTTAATTGTAAAGTATTCAGCAATTTATCTTTAACATCTGGAAAATGGCTGCCAATAATTGAGGAAGCCTGTTGATGATTGATGATTATCCCTAATTTAAAATACCCTATTAAATGCCTAATAATTAAAAACCAGCATAAAATAACTTGAGATATAATGAAACTATAAAAAAGAATACTTCTTGTAGTAATATTGAAGTAACTATAATATTCAGATACGATAATGAATAAATAGCTCAGCAAAAAAATAGCTGTCCACCAAATTAGCCCACGCACTACTTTGTTTAGGTAGTACTTCCTTATAAAATCATCTATTTTGTGTATTAATTGATTATAAACGGAGCTCATATATAAAGCTTAAACATAAGAAACTGTTTGCTATTGCCCAAACCTATAATTTAAAATAGTTATTTAAACAATTTGAAGAATAGTCTCTAAAAAAGGACACTGTAAATCTGTTAAACTTAGCTCTATCAGGCAATTTATTTGATTGCACTATTATTGCTTAATTCAATAAAATTTTGACTAATTAAATTATAAGCATCATGAAAATTAAATTATTACTTGCCTTTGCAGGAATTGCGTTATTTATGGCATCCTGTTCGGCACCAAGAAAATTAAGAGAAGCTCAAGCAGAAAACGTAAGATTAGACAGTCTTTACAGAGATTTACAAAATCAGTTAATGGCTTGTGAAAACGCAAGTAAAAGCAGTAGTGCTGATTATGAAATGCGTATTAAAAACCTTAATGAACAACTTTCTAATATCAAAACCAACAATAATCAAATGGTTGGTCAGTTAAAAGATCTTTCTGTAATTACAGGAAAACAAGCTGAAAGCATCAATAAATCTTTAGAAAATATTGGCGCTAAAGACAATTACATCATGAATTTACAATCGGCCATAGCTAGAAAAGATTCTTTAAACATGGCTTTGGTTATGAATTTAAAGGGTGCTATTGGTAATATGGATGATAAAGACATCAATATTAAGGTTGATAAAGGTGTTGTTTACATAGATATTTCTGATAAACTTTTATTTAAAAGCGGAAGTTATGATGTTAACGATGGCGCTAAAACAGTTCTAGGTAAAGTTGCCAAAGTATTATTAAACCAACCAGATATTGAGTTTATGGTAGAAGGGCATACAGATAATGTTCCTTATAAATCAAGCGGTGCAATTACAGATAATTGGGACTTAAGTGTTAAAAGAGCAACATCTGTTGTTAGGATTTTACAAAACCAATACAACATACCTGCTGCAAAAATGACTGCTGCTGGTCGTGGTGAATTTGTACCTGTAAGTTCTAATGATAATGCTGATGGAAAAGCTGCTAACAGAAGAACACGAATTGTGATTTTACCACAATTAGATCAGTTCTTTAAATTGTTAGAAACTCCAAAAAAATAATAAATTAAGAAATAACAAATTTAATATAAGGATCAAAACTCAGATTTTGGTCCTTTTTTTTCGTTAAAAATCGCAAAAAAAATGAGCTATCATTACAATAGCTCATTCTTAACTAAACCTAAACAATTTATATGAAACAAATTATGCTTGTTTATATATTCAACAAAGGTAAGTTAGCTTTGTTATGCTAATATTAACACGCTATAAAGTTTAAGGTTATTTCACTAATCTTAGTCCACTATACATCCACCTTAAATGCGGATGAAAAAAATTGCGGTATGTTGGCCTACCATGTGCTGGCGATGTTGCTAATGAAGCACCACGTAATACTTTTTGATTTACCATAAACTTTCCGTTATACTCTCCAATAGCTCCGGGTGCTTTTTCAAAACCTGGGTAAGGCAAGTAAGCACTTTCTGTCCATTCCCATAACTTGCCCCATTCAAAATTGCTAGCAGCAACTTCCCATTCAAATTCTGTAGGCAAACGCATACCCATAAAAGATGCAAAAGCTGCAGCCTCGTAAAAACTTAAATGGCAAACAGGTTCGTCCAAATTAATTGGTTTTAAGCCTGATAATCCATACCTAAACCATTCTCCGTTTTCCAAATGCCAGTACAAAGGAGCTTTAATTTGTTGTTTGTTTACCCAATCCCAAGCTTCTGCATGCCAATATTTAAAATTTTGGTAACCATTAGCCTCAATAAAAGTCAAATAATCTTTATTGGTAACCAAAGAGTTTGAAATTTCAAAATCATTAATGTAAACCTTATGCCTACCTAACTCATTATCGAAACAAAAATCATCACCGTTATAACCAATTTCATAAACACCTGCTTTTATGCAAGAAAATTCATTGTTTAAAACATTTATTTTTAATTCACTTTCTATGTTTTCATCAGCATAAGCAGGAAAAAGCGGATTATGACCCAAAATATACTTTATATCATACCATAATAATTCTTGGTGCTGTTGCTCATGGTTTATACCCAATTGCAGTAAATTGCTTACCTCTTCACTTGGCTCACAGGCTAAAAACTTAACCATCGCCTCGTCAACATAAGCTCTATATTTATAAACGTCCATTACAGTTGGGCGACTCAAATTGCCTCTATCTGTACGTATAACCCTTGCCCCAACGGTTTCATAGTAGCTATTAAAAACATAATTATAATTTGGATCAAAATCTTTATACAAGTTAAAATTAGCTTGTAAAATAAAAGTTTCAAAAAACCAGGTAGTATGCCCTAAATGCCATTTAGGCGGACTTACGTCTTCAATGGGTTGCACAACATAATCCTCTGTTTGTAAAGGCTGACAAATATTTTCTGTAAGTTTTCTTGTGGTAAGGTACTTTTCTAATAAGTTCATTTTATCAAATTTGTTGCTTTATGAGCGTTACCTAATGGTCGGTGTACTTTGTACTTCGCTACGCTTCGGTTTTTTTTATGAAGAAAAATCATAAAAAAGAACAGGCTTTTCCAAAGCCTTAACCGCCCACCTAACGCAACCAATATTAAGCCAAAAAGCCTCATTATTTTAAAATAACAAGGCTCTGAAAATATTTGTGTAAAAAATTATCTTTCTTTCTGAATTAAACAAACGGCATAAGCCACAACGCCTTCTTCTCTGCCTATAAAACCCATAGTTTCATTTGTAGTAGCTTTAATAGATATGTCTTCTTCATCAATATTCATAGCTAAAGCAATATGCTTTTTCATTGCAGGCACATGTGGATTAATTTTTGGAGCTTCCAAACAAAGCATCGCATCTATATTATTAATAGAAAAGCCTTTTTCTTTTAGCATTTTAACGCACTCTTTTAAAAGTATTAAACTACTAATTCCTCGCCACTGCTCATCTGTATTTTTAAAATGATGCCCAATATCTCCTAAATTTGCTGCTCCTAATAAGGCATCACAAATTGCATGAACCAAAACATCAGCATCCGAATGCCCAAATGCACCTTTATGATGATCTAAATGCACTCCGCCTAAAATAAAAGGATGCCCAGCTTTTAACTGATGAACATCAAACCCGAAACCGACTTTAATTTTCATTTATCTTACTACTTTAGAAGCATCAGCAAAATTAAACAACAAAGAAAATCTAAGTGTATTTGCTAAAGGAGATGTTTGCTGGTTGGCTAGTATATAAGAGAAATCTAAGTTTACAATATTATATTTTAAGCCTAAGCCCAATGTTATGTATTGTCTGTTTCCTTTATTAGGGTTTTCATAAAAATAACCGGCTCTAATTGCAAATTGTTGGTTGTACCAATATTCTAAACCAGTTGAAATGCTAACCTCTTGAAGTTCTTCTTTACTACCGCCTGGCGCATCAGAAAACGAACCAAAAATACCTGCTGGCACAGATCTGTTTGGATCTTTACCCGCTATAATTGTTCCATCAATGTCTCTTATTGGGTCTGTAGGCACTAAAAGTTTATTAAGGTCTAAAGAAAAAGAGAAATCGTTATAATCATCTGCATGAATGGTTGATGAACCTCCAATTCTTAAATTTGTTGGTAAAAAATATCTAGGACCGCCATCAGAATAGCTCATTTTAGTGCCTATATTAGAAATATCTAAACCAAAAGAATTGGTGGCTTTTTTTCCAAATAATTCTCCGTCTTTTGTATAAAATGCAGAAACATCAGCAGCAAACGCTGTACCTGGTTGCGTTTGCTGGTCGCTAAATGTTTGCCCTGCGGTTAGGTTAGAATAGATATATCTAATGGCCGTACCTAATGAGAAATTTTCACCAAAAGTACGAGCGTAAGAAACATCAAATGCTAATTCATTTGGATTTGCTTCACCTTGTGCAACTTGGTTAACATCAACAAATTGTATATTTCCTAAAGAAAAATAACGTAGAGATGAACCAAGTACATTTCTATCATCTATACGATAAAACCCGTTTAAGTAAGCTAAATTAATATCAGGCACTAACCTTTGCAACCAAGGACTATATGATAAACCAAAGCCGTAAGGATCTTTAACAAACGCTAATTTAGCCGGATTAAAATGTGTGGCATTAACATCTGGTGAAATAGCACCTCCAACTTCACCCATTGCACCAGATCTTGCATCAGGGTTAATCAATAAAAAAGGAACCGCTGTTGTAATGGTATTCCCTTGTCTTCCGTCTCTCCCATCTGGTGTTGTACCTTGGGCTCTAGCCTTTTGAACGTTTATTCCTACAAACGTAATCGCAACAAAATACAAGTAAAGCTTTATTTTCATATTGTAAAACTAAAATTATTATGTGAATTTTAAATATTAACGTTAAAGTATTAATAGTTTTTCAGTTTTTTTAGCAGTAATACCGCCGGTTGTAGAACGTACTTTCAGTTCATAAATGTATATACCTCTGGCAATTTTTTCTCCAAAATCGTCTTTTGCATCCCAAAATATATTATTTACCCTATTACCTGCAGTATTTATAGTTTGATTGATGGTTTTAACTAAACGCCCAGTAATGGTTCTTATATTAATTTGAACCTCTAAATCTTGGTTTGGATAATTATGTTCAAACTGAAAACTTGTACGTGTTGTAAACGGATTTGGGTAATTTAAAACATGAGCCAATTCTAATGCAGCTGTTTCTTTAACCTCAAAAGTTATAATTTGTTCTGCCGAGTTATTAAAAACATCCCATGCTTTTACTTTTAAGGTATATAGCCCTGCGGTTAAACCATTAAATTGATATTTAACCACTCCACTTTGGTAAGAATCTAAATTTGCTTGATAGAATTCGTTTAATATAATACTTCTATCATTCATGTCAACGCCACTTAAAGTAGCAACAATATCATGTCCTATTCCAATACCGGTAGTATTAATTCCACTTAAATCATTCAAATTAACTAGTAATATTGGATTTGCGTTTGTAATTCCCCCCGAAACAAAATTTTCATCATTTAAAAAAGTCTGAATGGTTGGTCCTTGCTTATCATTATCTGCATTAGCAGCTAAACCACCAATATTTATAGTTGAATTTGCTCCGCTTGCTTCTAAAACATTATTATTAGCGTAATAACTAATTTTACCTTTACCAACTTGTAAATTAATATCCCTAGGTACTATAAACTCGAAACTAAAACTGCCATCAGAAACTGTTGCTTTACCTTTATATAAAATATTTTTTTGAAGCTCAAACGCCTGAACAAAGCTCCCATTAACTTGATTATCTTGCCCTAATGTGCTTATTTTTGATGGTTTATCAAATATTGTAGGATAAACAACCCCGTTAAATTGAGATCTAATTTGACCATTCTCATCTCCAACAAATCCTTTTATAGTTACTTTTTGCCCTGCCTTCAAAGTATCTGGCAAAGTGGTTGTTATCACTTTATTTATAGGAATTGGAAACAATGCCGTTGGGTCTCCTAATAGCGTAAAGTTTCTTGAATTAATATTTAAACCCCCAACATTATTGTTTTTAGCCTGCAAAAATATTTGTCCAAAGCTAACTTTTTTTGTACTGTTTGCCGGGTTAAAAAGTGCCCTCAAAAAGCTCTGGTTCAGATCAAAATTATAGGATGCAAATACAATACGAGTGGTACTAAATATTGACGGCACTCCATTGCTTTTATTGATAAGAGAAAGCTCTCCTCCTGATACGGTTTCCGGATCGTCCCAACGGCTAAAAGAACAAGTTGCTGTAAATATTATGGCTAATTTATCTGGATTTCGCCATTCATGTATATCGTTTAATGTTAATACCCTTTCTTGTGCCCAACCACTTTCGCCTCCATGCCCTGTGTAATTAACTAAAAAAGTACCTGAATTTATTTTTTGATTTAGCGCCTCTTTCGCTTTTGGGTAAGTTGTACCCCCGGCTGCGTTTTCTTGCTGGTAAGCGTCAAAATAAATTTTATCAATATTTTGATTTGGCGAGTTTTGCATTATTAAATTTGCATTTGCTTCCGCTTGATTTAAATGCAAATTATTATCCTCATCATCCGCAACAATAGTTATTTGGTTACGCCAATCTGCAAAACTGCCAGCTTTCTCATAATCAATCAATTTATCAACAACATTTTTAGCTTCCGTAATTGTTTTTGCCGGAATACGCCCAACGGCAATATCTAACAAACCTGGGTTAGTAACAAAATCTTCTGGAAAAGCACCTTCACTATCATCTAACAATGCAAAATAATCATCAGAGGTATAGCTTTGTGTAGGTGATAGTGAATTTTCTGACTGATAAGTAACCACAAAGTTATTTTCTTTGAATTTTAGCATTCTATTATCAAAAGAACCTTTCCCAAATAGCAGTAAATATTTTGGCATTAATGCCGTATTAACTCCTGCCCTATCATAAAACATTTTTACAAAATCTCTAATTGCAGTTGCATCTCTTCCACCTGATGAAAATTCGTTAAAAACTTGTTCTGTTGTTACTAAATTGTAGCTGATTCCTTGTGTTGCTTTTCTGTAATCTGCCAATCTTTTAGCCTCATTAAAAAACTGTGCTGCGGTAACAATTAAAAAATCTGCTTGAGGCAAAGCATGCAAATTCTGATTTTGAATTTTACCTACAAATGTTGGTTCCTTAGTGCCAACTTGATTGAAAGCCACATATTCTTTTAAAGTTGGCGTGTTGGCAACAAAATTAGCACTGTTGCCGTTAAAATTTAAAACGTCATTTTTAGGATTATAAAAATCTGTAATATCCCAAACTTTAGCATCTGTAGTTAGTACATTTAAATTAAAAAGACTGATGTTATTCGGTGCAAAACCATCTAAATCTCTAAACCTTAAATAACCATTAAAATCTGTAAATGCTCTCTTGCAATTAATCTCAATATAATCTAACCAAGCATTTGCGGTAGAGTTAGGCTTATTATAAGTTATATTTACAGTTGCAGTATTTCCAACTATTCCTGTTATATTATAAATACTACTTATTGGTTTTGCAAAATCTGTTTCAAAATTTTGAGGCACCGCTGTTGAAGTTAAATTATACAAATTTTGATTATTAACTTTAACAGTAGCATTTGAAACTACATTTGCCCTAATAGCCATGTTGGTTTTAACATAAAATGGCGCTGTACTTTGCAACCCCGAAACATTGAAATCGAAATTTCTATTGCTGTTAAACTCAAAGTCCTCGCCATACCAATTTCTTCCCGATTTCATACTAGAAGTAATTAAAGTATATAAATCTTGCTCGTACAACTGATAATTATTGAAGCTGTTGCTTGTATAATTTGGAGTTTGCGTAATTCTGGAATTTTGAATAATTCTTTTACCCAAACCCAAATCAACATTAATAAAATAGTAAGAACTATCAGTATAAAAGTTTTGCTTATGCTCAAAATATTGATTGTTTTTTAATTCCCACTTTGTGTTGCCTGGGGCATAAAACAACACATAATCAGTATTATCAAATTTACCATCTGCTTCACCAAAAACTTCTATAGCATTTTCTTGTAAATCATCTACTCTTACCGCACTATTACTTTGCGGCAGAAGGTAACCTCCATTACCATAAACTCTAATGTTTTTGGGGTTAATTAAATTTACATCAATACCCATTTTTCTAAAAAAATCGCTATTTAACTTATAAATTCCCTCATTTTTAACAGCTATTTTAAACCAATTTCCAGAAGCCAAAATAGAGGTATTCTTATAAGTATTAGCTGAAAAACTTATGTTTGCATCTTCTCTTAAGGCATTAATTAAAAGGCTATAACTATCTATTTTAGAAAAACTTCCATCAGTATTTTTAACGATTGGCAGAAAACTAACCAATAAATAGGCCTGCTTTTTCTCTAAAACTGTATGGTAATTTATCTGAACATCATTTTTTATTACTGATAATTGAGAATAATTTTTATCAATTATGGCCGCTGAGGTTTCATTTAATACAACACTAACCCTGTTTTTTTTACTACTTACTGGGATTTTGAGATAAACCATTGGAAAATCTGCAAATTGGGAAGGTTGGTATCTTGGAAAGTAATTGGTGTTAGAGTTTTTTTTAATTTTATTGCTCAAAACACTATCAGATGCCCAGTTAATAATATATTTTTCTGGCTGATTTTGTGCGAAAACAGAAGCTAAATGGATAAAAAAAACATTAACTATGATAATTAGCTTATATACAGTGCTTTTCAAAATAAAATTTTATTTATCTTTATTGTAACTATTAGTTAGTTTTAAACGTTTGAATATATAAAATTATTGAAGCTTAGTGTAATTTTAATTAATCAAATGTGATTAATCATAATTTTTTATTTTTAGCTTTGGAAACACAATAAAGCACATGAGAAAAATTATTTTACCTGTACTTGCTGCATTTGTCGCCCTAACTATGGTGATATCTTCTTGCAAAAAATCTGGTAGTTCTGGTTCTAAAAAAACTGGAGCGGCATATAATGCTAAAAGACCAGGCTCTCTTCAAGTATCTAATAAAGTTAAACCAACACCAGGCCCAGGCTTAGTACACATTGAAGGTGGTACTTTCGTGATGGGTGGTTCAAATATTGATGATATTGGATTTGATTACGCTGCACCAAAAAGACGAGTTACTGTTGCAACATTTTACATGGATGAAACAGAAGTAGCTAACGTTGATTGGTTAGAATATTTAAACTGGATAAGAGAAGTTCCACAAGACCCAAGATGGTATTACGAAGCTTTACCAGATACTTTGGTTTGGAGAAGCCCTTTAGCTTATAATGAACCTTACGTAAATAACTACTTAAGACATCCTGCTTACCAAGATTACCCAGTTGTTGGTGTTACTTGGGAACAAGCAGTAGCCTATTCTGATTGGAGAACTAACGTTGTTAACGAAAATTTATTAAGGAATAAAGGTGTTTTAAGTGATTGGAAGTCATATTCAGCTGCTAAAAGTGGTGTTACCGGTAAAGGTGCTCCAAAAGCTGGTGCTGCAAAAGTAAGTACTGATCCGTTTAATTTAGACATGTATTTAAATGGCCAGTATGATGATAAAGGAAAAGGTGCTCCAAAAGTATTAAACCCAACAGGGAATGCCCCTGCCGCAGGAGGAAAAAAAGCTGGTGCAGAGCAAAGATTTGCTAAAATTGAGGATGGAGTATTTACACCTGGTAGATATAGATTACCAACTGAAGCAGAATGGGAATATGCTGCTTTAGCTTTAATTGGAACTGCAAACAATAATATTGTTAATAATAGCAAAATATATCCATGGGATGGTTTAGGAATTAGATCTGCAAATAAAAATACAAGAGGTTTAATATATGCCAACTTTAAAAGAGGTGCCGGAGACAATATGGGGGTTGCTGGTTATTTAAATGATGGTGCAGATATTACAGCTCCTGTAAATGCTTACATGCCAAATGATTTTGGATTATATAATATGGCTGGTAACGTGAGCGAATGGGTTTTAGATACATACCGCCAAATGTCTTTTGATAAAGTAGAAGATTTTAGCCCATTTAGAGGTAACGATTTTGAAAATAACCAATACGATACTAACGGTAAAATTGAAACCTTAGGTAAAAGTAATGTACCTATTAAAGTTAACGCTACATCTGGTAAAAAAGATTCTTATGCCGCTCAAGCTAGTAAGTATGGTAATGTAACAGAATTAAGTCCTTCAACACCAGACGCTATAGATACTACTAAAATGCCTATGTTAAAACCAACTTTTAGTGCAGATCAAAGAGGTGCTTTAGATCAACAAAACTTGGACTTATACGGTAAAATTACTTTAGTGAATGACCGTTCTAAAGTTTATAAAGGTGGTTCTTGGAATGATAGAGCATATTGGTTAAATCCAGGTACTAGAAGATATTTAGACCAAGGCGAAGCAAGTTCTGAAATTGGTTTTAGATGTGCAATGAGTAGTGTTGGTGATCCACAAATAAATAAAAAGAGTACCCCTCAATTTAAACAACCAAAATCAAGAGTTGGATTTAGAGGTAAATAATATTTAAAAAAGATTTTAAAAAAGGCTAAACCATTATGGTTTAGCCTTTTTTTGTGGTGTTTTTTTTTATTATTTGTAGCGCTTTACCAATTAATATTCCAATGTTGATTTAAGGGCGATTCTTATTTTTAGAATCATATTAAGGTAGTTTTTATTAGTAGCCTAATCAATTCCAAATATTTATTAATATTTAGAGCTTCCTATTTCTTTTTCTCTCTCGAATTTTTATAGGCTTTAACAGCTAACATAATTACAGCAGAAAAAACAATAAGACCAATCAATCCATAAATCCAATCTACAGCATTTTTAAGGATAACTGTGAATACGATAGCTACTAAAAATATTGTAGCTAATTCATTCCATAATCGAAGTTGAGTGCTTGTCATTATAAATTTACCAACCTTAAGTTGATTAATAATTCTTTGACAAATAAAATGATAAACTAACAGACCTGCTACAAACCCTAATTTAACCAGCATCCAATCCGCCTGAATTAAATATGGATTTAAATATAGCATGGTAACACCCGCAGCAACGGATAAAACCATAGCTGGTGTGGTAATGATATTCCAAAGCTTGGTTTCCATAATTTGAAACTGTTTTTGGAGAATTTCTTTTTCTACCTCTGGCTTCTGATTAGCCTCCGTATGATAAATAAATAAACGCACAATGTAAAATAAGCCTGCCATCCAGCTTACTACAAATATGATATGAACGGCGAGTACATATTTATACATTTTAAATGAAAAGTTAAAAGTGCAAAGTAAAAAATTAGCAAGTCAAAGTCCTTCTCCTTCGGAGAAGGATTTAGGATGAGGCCACTAATACCTAAATTCTTTAACTACATCTATAGCATATTTCACATTATCAAAAGGAATATCAGGCATTATACCATGTCCTAAATTAAATATAAAACCATTTTCACCACGCATACGCTCAAATAAACGATGAATTCTATCTTTAATCACATGCTTTTCTGCATATAAAATATGAGGATCTAAATTCCCCTGAACCGCTAAATTTGATGAGAAACGTTGTTTAATATCTTTCAAATCAGCATTCCAATCAATTGAAATTACATCAGGTTTGGCTTCTGCCATTAATGGTGCAAAAACTGAGCTTCCTTTACAAAAAGAAATTACCGGAACATCTTTTCTGTTTAATTTTGAAATGATTTCTGCGTTATAATTATGAGAAAATTCTTTGTAATCATCCCAACATAAAGCCAAAGCCCAACTATCAAACAATTGAACTGCATTAACACCAGCAGCAATTTGAAGATTCAAATAATCGGCAGTAACGGCAGCTATTTTGCTTAATAGTTTATGCGCTAAATCTGGGTGATTGTGGATGAAAAGTTTGGTTAGTTTAAAATCTTTTGAGGACCCACCTTCAATTAAATAACTCATCACTGTAAATGGCGCTCCCGCGAAACCAATTAATGGAATAGAACCATTTAAACGTTGTTGAATAACTTTAATGGCATCGGCAACATATTGCAATTCGCCCATTACATCAACACGTAAATTGTCAATGTCTTGTGCGTTTCTTATTGGGTTAGCAAATTTTGGCCCTATACCTTGGGTAAAACTTAAATCTCCTCCCATGGCCTCACCTGTTACTAAAATATCGCAAAATAAAATAGCTGCATCAATTCCTAATAAATCTACAGGTAACATGGTTACATCAGCCGCAATTTCTGGAGTTTTACACATCTCCAAAAAAGAATATTTGTTTTTGATTTCCCAATATTGGGGCATAAACCTACCTGCTTGGCGCATCATCCAAACTGGCGGACGTTCTGTTTGTTCTGAAAATGCTGATTTTATAAATAAGGAATTGTTCATCTAATTTTTTGTATTTCTTTTTCAATATTATTTAAAATGCTTTTGTACTTAGCAGTTAACGGTAGTTTTTCGGATTGTCTAATCCACTCCAACCCTTTTTCTTTATCTTTATTACGTAAACTAATATTTGCCAAATGCATCAATGCTACGCCTAAATCATTAGCTCTTAAACCTAAAACTGCTGCTTTACCTAAATGATACTCTGCGTTACCAAAATCTAATTGATGTACAGCAATACAACCCAACATAAATTCATAATAAGGCTTGCGTCTTTTATTTAGCAAAGCAGGTCTTTTAATGCTTAAAAGTAGTTCTTTGGCTTTTTGGTAATTTTTAAGTTTATGCTGCTTTGCGGCTAAAATAATTGGGCCCTCTTTAAAATAACCCCAAATTACTAAGGCAATAAACATTAAAGCAAGAGCTGCAATTTCATAAACTTTTAAATAGGCTGCAAAAGCAGCTACCAAAAATAACAAACATGAAACAGCAATTCTCGCCTTGTTAGTAAACATAAATTATGAATGCCCGTCGGTAAATTTATAACCTACCCCTCGTATAGAATGAAAGTAAATTGGATTTTTTTGATCTGGCTCGAAATACTTCCTAAACGTCAAAATAAAATTATCAATGGTACGGGTTGATGGATAAACATCATAATTCCAAACCGTTTCTAAAATTTGTTCTCTCGAAACTGCTTCATCTTTACGCTCAATTAAAAGCTTTAAAAGCATAGTTTCTTTTTTTGTTAAAGGAGTTATAGTTCCATCATCGTTTTTCAACTCAAAAGAATTAAAATAAATAGTTTTATCTCCAATTTTATAAGAGTTGATTTCTTTTAAATCATCTCCTTTCATACTTCTTTTTATTAGGTTATGAACCCTAAGAATTAATTCTTCTAAATTAAAAGGCTTTGTCAAATAGTCATCTGCACCTTTTTTTAAACCTGTAATTCTATCTTCTGAAGTGTTTTTAGCAGTTAAAAACATAATAGGTACTTCACTGTTTTCTAAACGAATAGTTTCTGCAACCTGAAAACCATCAATTTCTGGAACCATTACGTCCAAGATAATAAGATTAAATTTTTCTTCCTTATAAACTTTAAGTGCTTTTTTACCATCGGTAACGGCTCTTACAAAATAACCCTCTAATTCAAGGTTTAATTTAATGGCCTCAAGAAGATGCTCTTCATCTTCCATCAATAATATTCTTTGTTTTACTGACATGTTCTTTTTATTTAATTAAAAGAAACTTCAAAAACCGTTCCTTTTGGTTGGTTATTCTTAACTTTAATTTGCGCTTGATGATGATCAAGTACTTGTTTTACAATAAATAAACCCAAACCAGTCCCTCTTGTTTTACGCGTATCCTCACTTCCTACTCGGTAAAATTTATTAAAGATTTTTGGCTTTTCAATATCCGGAATTCCTATTCCAAAATCTGTTACATTAAAGCACACTATACCGTTTTCTTTACGATGTAAACCTATATGAACAGGCATACAGTCTGGAGAATATTTAACAGCATTTTCAATCAAATTAGTAATTACTGATGCCATCGAAAAATGATCTCCAGTAATGTAAATATTAGGATCTATGGAGGTAACAATTGCTTCTTTGCTACAAACATGTATTTGCAAGCGAGCTACAATTTTTTCTACCATTTCAGATAAATTTAACTCTTGTTTAGGAAAACTATAAGATTTATTCTCAATTTTAGTTGCCAGCAACATATTTTCTACCAAATCGTCTAAACGTTCAACATCCAATAAACATTTTGTAATAAAACTACGTTGTTGTTCCTTATCTAATTCTCTTTTATTAATGGTTTGTAAATAGAGCTTTATAGATGCCAAAGGCGATTTTAACTCGTGAGTAACAGATAAAAGAAAGTTTTTTTGTTGCGAACTAATTTTTTTCTCTTTGTTTATTGCTTGATGTAGTTTATAAATACCAAATGTCATTAAAGATAAGAAAACAAATCCCTCGCCCATCACCATTCCTCTTCTAGCAGGTTCTAACTCTACAAGCAAAGTTGCCCACCAAAAAAGTTGGGCAAAAACATAAAAAGCTAATGCGTAAAATATGGTTATGGGTTTAAAAGACATATTTATTTATTCTTAAAAACAATGTCTAAACAATCAAATATAGCTCTTTTTGCTTTCTCTAAATCCATTTTACTATGTGCAGCAGAAATAAACCCTACTTCATAACCAGAAGGTCCAAAATAAATACCTCTGTTTAGTAATTCGCGGTGCATTGATTTAAATTTATCCATACTTGCTGGGTCAATAGCCTCCGAAGTTTGAACTTTTTCCATATCAGTAAAAGCAAACCAAAATATAGACCCAATAGTGAAAACCTTAAATTTATAATTTTTTGAAGCTGCGTAACGCTGAATAGATGCGGTGAACTCTTCTGTTTTGTTATTTAATTCTTTATAGAAACCAGATTTAGCCAATTCAGTTAATTGTGCAATTCCTGCCGCCATAGCCACAGGATTGCCTGATAAAGTACCAGCTTGGTAAACACTTCCTTCCGGAGAAATGTTTGACATGATTTCTGAAGATCCCCCGTAAGCTCCCACGGGCAAACCACCACCAATTATTTTCCCGTAAGTAATGATATCTGGTTGAATTTGATAATAACCAGCAGCACCTTCAAAACCTACTCTAAAGCCAGAAATCACTTCGTCAAAAATTAATAATGCGCCGTTTTCTGTACAAATTGAACGTACATACTCTAAATAATCTTTATCCTGTAATAATAAACCATTATTTGCTGGTACTGGTTCTATAATTACACAAGCAATTTGATCTTTAAACTGACTAAAAGCTTCTTTTAAAGCGTTTTTATCGTTCAATGAAACTACAATTGTATCATCAGCAAAAGCTTTTGGAATACCTGCTGAAGAAGTTTCTCCAAATGTAACTAACCCCGAACCTGCTTTTACTAAAAGCGAGTCACTGTGTCCGTGATAACAACCTTCAAACTTGATGATTTTGTCTCTTTTAGTAGCGCCTCTTGCTAATCTAATTGCCGACATTACTGCTTCTGTGCCAGAGCTTGTAAATCTTATTTTTTCTAAAAATTGATTATTTTTGACAATCAGCTCTGCCAATTCAGTTTCTAAAGAGGTAGGTGCGCCAAATGACATTCCGTTTTGCATCACCTCTATCACTTTTTCTCTAATTTTCGGATGGTTATGCCCTAAAATTAGTGGCCCCCAAGAACAGCAGAAATCTATAAATTCGTTTCCATCTGCATCCCATAAGCGACAACCATCTCCTTTTTCAATAAATAATGGCGTACCGAAAACAGATTTGAAAGCTCTAACCGGAGAGTTTACTCCTCCTGGAAAATATTGTTTAGCTTTTTCATACAATTCAGCAGATTTTTCTCTTACGATGTCTGGTTTTTCACCATAAACCAAATTGGGTTCATCATTTGAATTGAAGATATTTTTTATAGAATCAAACATATTATTGAGCGTAAAACTTAAGGCTTAAAGCCGAAAGCATATTAAATCCAGTTATTTTTTAAAACTTCTTTAGCATGATAGGTCAAAATCACATGAGCACCAGCTCTTTTTATTCCCATTAGTGTTTCAACTGTGGCTCTTTCTTCATTTAACCAACCATTTTGTGAGGCTGCTTTAATCATTGCATACTCGCCACTAACATTGTAAGCCGCAATAGGTAAATCAAAATTATCTTTTAATAATTTAATCACATCTAAATAGGCTAAAGCAGGTTTTATCATTAAAAAATCGGCTCCTTCTTGTGTATCTAAAGTAGCCTCTATTAAAGCTTCACGCTGATTTGCAGGGTTCATTTGATAAGTTTTTTTATCCCCAAATTTAGGTGCCGAGTTTAAGGCATCCCTAAATGGGCCATAAAATGCACTTGCATATTTTGCTGTATAAGACATAATAGAAACATCAGAAAACCCATTACCATCTAAAGCTTCTCGTATGTACTGCACCCTACCATCCATCATATCTGATGGTGCAATAATATCTGCTCCAGCTTGAGCCTGAGCCACAGCCATATTGGCTAATATTTTCAATGTTTTATCGTTGATGATTTGTCCATTTTCTACCAATCCATCATGTCCATCAGAACTGTAAGGATCCATAGCTACATCTGTAACCACACAAACTTCTGGAAAACGAGCTTTAACTTCTTTAATAGCTCTTAAATATAGCCCATTTTCATTTAAACTTTCAGAAGCGGTTTTATCTTTTAAAGATTCTTCCAAATTTGGAAAGAGATCAAAAGATTTTAAACCTAACTTTAAACAACTTTCTACTTCATGTAATAAATTATCAATAGAATACCTAAAAATACCTGGCATAGATGCCACTTCGGTTTTTTTCTGATTTCCATCGATTATAAATAATGGAAAAATAAAGTCAGAAGCATGAAGATGATTCTCCTGCACCATGTCTCTAATCACCTGCGATATTCTATTTCTTCTTGGTCTGTTTAACATTTTTATAATTTTTTGGTCTTGAGCTTTATACTATTCAATCAGTCTCAATACTCAATACACTCTACTCAATACTAATTTACATCTATCCCAAAAACCACCTCAGCTAATCCAATCTCATCAGGTGAAGCTGGTAAAATATAATCTACTCCCATTTCTTCAAACTTTTTACCAGTCGATTTTCCAATCGCCACAATCTGTTGTCCAGGGGATAGCAAATTATCTGCAAAATAAGCATCCACATTAGATGGACTGGTAAAAACCAAAACATCAGCAAAGCTTTCATTTACATTTTCTTCTAAAATAGTTTCGTAAATGGTTAAATCTATGATTTTAGTTTCTGCAGAAAGTCCGTTTTGAATGGTACGTAAAGAGTCTTTAGCGGACGGAAATAAAATAGTCTGTCCATTTGCTATTGCTGCAAATTCCTCTGCAATTTCTTGAGTGTCGCTGCTTTCTCCAACAAATGAAACAGTCCTTCCTAATTGGCGTAAAGCTTCTTCAGAACCTCTGCCTACTACACCAAATTTAATCTCTTTCGATAAAAGAGGCATCAAACTGAAAAAATACTCAATACCGTTTTTACTACTAAAGAAAATCCAATCTACATGTTTAAAGATATAAGGATCTATTTTATGAATAGTTGGAACTGTTCTGATTAAGGAACGAGCTTCAACCTCAATCTCATGCTTATCTAAAGATCTTCTGAAATAACTATGCTCACTTAATTCTCTTGATATAAAAACTTTTTTAGGTAGCTTTCTATTTGCAATATCAAATTTTGATAATATCTTTTCTGCTAAATCCTCAGTTGTTTTAGAAGTAATGTATAACCTATCTGGAAATTCGTCCTGATCAATAGATTTTGTAGTCCAAACATGAAAAACACTTTCTTCGTCTTTTTTGCAATAGCACCCTAAAGGCATGTGGCAGCCACCATCAAAAAGGTTTAATACTTTACGCTCTACAGCAATTTGCTCGGCAACGTCAGCATCATTAATCAACTGCAAAATATCAAATAATTCTTTGTCTTCTTCTCTAATTTGAATTGCCAAGACACCTTGAGAAGGCGCAGGAACTAATTCTGCTGTAGGTTCAATTTCTTCGATATAGAATTCAGACAAGTCTAATTTCAATCTACTCATTCCAGCTCTAGCCATAATTATAGCATCATAATTTTCATCTCTTAACTTTTGAATTCTAGTGTTCACGTTTCCACGTAAGTTTTCAAACTCCAAATCAGGACGTACAGCTAATAATTGAGATTGCCTACGGTTAGATGATGTGCCAACGGTTCCATTATGTTTTACGGAAAGTTTTTTTGAACTATCAACACAATCCTTTAAAATTAAAATAATCTCAGACGGGTTTTCTCTTTCAGAAACTGCAGCTATTATTAATCCAGGGGGATTAACAGTGGGTAAATCTTTATGAGAATGTACGGCTAAATCTATAGATTTTTCTAACAAATGTTCTTCAAGCTCTTTAGTAAAAAAACCTTTTCCTTCTAATTTGTCTAATCTAAGATTTAAAATATTGTCACCCTGAGTTTTAATTATTTTTAACTCAGTTTTAATATTAATCTTAGCTAATTTATCTTTTATATGATTAGCTTGCCATAAAGCAAGGTCACTTCCTCTTGTTCCTATAGTTATTATTCTATCCAAAATACAATGCTATTAAAATGCAAAAATAGGATTAAGAAACAGATGCCAAAATATTTAATTATTTTGATAAAGCGAGATGATTTAGTCGTTGTTTACCAAAATATCTTTGGCCATTACCATCGGAACACTGATGTATTTTTTCTCCATATAATTCATCACTTTTTCCAATACCAATCTAGAATTTTCATCCAAACCATTTATCTCGTCAACAAAAACAGCATTTAATGCCCTGCTTTTTATCTCCTTTATTTTTTGTGGAACTTCACTCATTGCTAGTTCCACTCTTCTTTGTTTTAATATCGGCCTAAACTCTTTAATGTTTTGCTCAATAATCGCCTCGCCACTAATTAACTCTTGATAGCGCTCTTGTAAATTCTTTTCAGCAGTTTCTTTTAAAGATTCTACTTCAATGTATTGAACTTTATGATTAACCAATACCTCAGCGGCTGTATCATTCGGAATAGCTAAATCAACAATTGTTTTTGGTGAGTTATCACCATTAAGCAATTTAGTATATAATTCTTCAGTTATAATAGGATCTGTAGCGCTTGTGCAAGTTATAATAACATCAAAACCTTTTTTAAATGATTGCAATTCGTGTAATTCAAAGGCCTCACCTCCTAAATCTTTAGCTAATGCTTGCGCTTTGCTTAAAGTTCTATTAAAAACAGAAAAATTAGTATAAGTATGCTTTTTCAAATACTTTGCAATATTCTGATTTGTTTCTCCTGCTCCAATAATTAATACCTGAGAATTGGAACATACTTTTAAATCTCGCAATCTCCTGTAAGCCAAAGAAACAATAGAAATTGGATGTTTAGAAATATTGGTATAAGTATAAACTTCTTTTGCTGTTTTAACAACCCGCTCCATTACCAATCTTAAATAATCACCAGTAAAACCTTTAATTCTACAACCTTCGTAAGCTTTCCTAACTTGGGCTAATATTTCCTTCTCACCAACTACTAAACTTTCTAAAGAGCTAGAAACACGCATTAAATGATTCAATGCGTCCTCTTTATCAAAAATCAAAGCCTTCTCAACTACTAATTCTAATTGCTCTGTTAGCAAATGCTCACCATGTAAAGTTGATAAAAAAGATCTTACAAATTTTCTATCTAAATGCTGTTCCGCAGTAAATACAAATTCAACCCTATTACAAGTTGCTAAATAAAAAATTTCAGGAATATCAAATTTAGATTTCACAAAATGAAGTCGCTCTTCAATAGCCTCATTACATAACACCAAACAACCTAATTCTTTCAAATCAATCTGTTTGTGTGTAAACGCTATAACCTTTAAATACTTCAAAAATGAATAATTTTAAACCGTTACAAAAGTAACCTTGCAACTAATAGATTATGTCAATCATTTGTCAATTGAACCAATTTAGAAGAAATATAAATAAGTGTTTTATGATTAAAATCATTTACAATGATTTTAATCATATTTTTTGTTCAAGACCACTAAATCACTAGACAGAATACTGACAAAGGTTTAACTCTAAACCTAATGAGGACAATAAAAAAACAATTTACGATAGCGCAGAGAGTAAGTATTTTAAAGGAAGCAGCCCGCTCCTACAGTTACCGTTGCCTATATACGAGTTAACTTCTTTAAACTCTTTTCGCTCGGAGCACATAGTAGCCTCAAAAGTCATTCTTAATAATTCTTGATAGCCGTTCCTTCCGATTCTACATCGTCAAAGATTGCTGAAATTTGTTGTTGTTGTTGTTGTTGTTGTTGTTGTTGTTGTGTAAAGTCCATATCGTCAATTTGGAATTGCAATAGTTTATTAGAGGTTTTTTATTGTCAGATTATTGTTTTTTGAGTAGCATTAATTAGATTTATA
>NZ_JBHULV010000034.1:0-4501 GCF_042684645.1 Pedobacter alpinus | reverse complement strand
AGACTTAAGGCAGGATGGGATAACGACTATCTAATAAAAATCTTTAATCAAATTTAAATGCGTTGACCCTGGTGCTATTCATCCATTGTATAAAAAAAATAAATATCTTTAACATACTTTAAAAACCAATAATTACTCAATTAAATAAAAGATGATGTTTTTTAAAACTATTTTAAACAAGATGGATGTAAAAATCTCTTGTATTTTAGTTTTAATATTAGTTTCTTCTGTATTTTCTTCTGCCCAAAACAAACGCTCATTTAATCATCTAACAGTAGAAAATGGCCTTTCGCAAAGTAGTGTACTTTCTATAACGCAAGATAGCACTGGTTTTATGTGGTTTGGTACAAAAGAAGGGCTTAACAAATACGACTCTCAGCAATTTGAAATTTTTAGAAATAATGTTGCACAAAAAAATAGCATCAGTTCTGGTGTAAATATAAATGCTTTATTAACCGATAGTAAAGGGAGAGTTTGGATTGGTACGCAAGATGGTTTAAACCAATACATATCTACATCAAACTCATTTATCAGTTATAAAAACCAAAAAAACAATCCACAAAGTTTAAGCAATAATACCATTAGGTACATTTACGAAGATAAACAAGCAAACATTTGGGTAGGTACAGAAAACGGATTAAATAAACTACTTGATGATGGGAAGTTTCAAAGATTTTTAGTTAAGAATCCAGCAGCTAAAACTATTGTACACCAAACGGTAAAAGCAATTTATCAGGATAGCGAAAGTAATATTTGGGTAGGTACATTAAATGGTTTACTAAAAATGATACCGCAAGGTAAATCCTATAAATTCGAAGCTTTTTTCCACAATGCTAACAATGAAAATTCAATAGCATCAAACGATGTAAATGCCATAATAGAAGACACTCAACAAAATATCTGGATTGGAACGCATTTTAACGGTTTAGATTTATACAATCCATCGGCTAAAACTTTCACTCATATTACTGCTCAAAAAAACAATAAAAACAGTTTATTAAGTAATACAATAAGGAAAATAATAATTGATAAGCAAGGCAAATTATGGATAGCTACCATTAATGGAATCAGTATTTACGACCCTGAAAACAAAACTTTTAGTCAGGAAATACACGACCCCGAAAACCAAAACAGTATTAATCAAAATTCCATTTATGATATTTACCAGGATAAAAGCGGATCTGTTTGGGTAGGTACTTATTACGGAGGAATAAATGTTTACCACCCAAATGCAGTTTCTTTCAAAACTTATCAGCATTATTCTTACAAAAACTCGGTAAGCAGTAATGTAATAAGTGCCATTACAGAAGATCAACAAAATAATTTATGGATAGGTACAGAGGCCGAAGGATTAAATTACTATAACAGAAAGACAGGGCTTTTTACCAATTTTAAAAGTAATGGGGCAAAAAACACAATAAGCTCTAACCTTATAAAAGCCATAAGCGTTACAAAAAAAGGTAATTTATGGATAGCAGCTTATGAAAGTGGTGTCGATTTTTTTAACACCACCACTCAAACTTTCAAAAATTACAAGCTTAGTAAAACCGAACCAAATAATTTGGCTTATAACCGAGCAACTTATTTATATAATGATGCGCAAGAACGTTTATGGGTGGCCTCTAAAGGTAAAGGCCTATTCTTATATCAGCCAAAAACGGATGATTTTCAAAGTCTAAGTCAAAATAAATCACCATTTTATTTAGCGGCACAAAATATAGGTTACCTGTTTCAGGATAAGCATCAAACCTTATGGGTGGCTACAGATGAAGGTGTTTTTTACCTATCAAAAGGCAGTTTAAATTTTAAGCAATTTAATCCCTTAAACAGTAGTTTTTTTAACAATGTAAGTTCTATAAACCAGGTAGGCGAGAACCAAGTTTGGTTTGGTAGTGTTACAGGAGGTTTGGCTTATTTTGATGGGAGTACAAAAAAAGTCTATTTCTTAACAACAAAAAACATATTGGTTCACAATAAAATAGCCGGAATTGTTGAAGATAATGATGGTAATGTTTGGATTTCTACAGATAAGGGATTACTGAAATACCACTACGGAAATTTTAAAATTTATAACCGTAGCGATGGTTTAAAAGGTAATGTATTTAACAACAATTCTTTTTTTAAAGATAGCAAAGGCGAATTGTTTTTTGGTGGTTATAACGGAATGGTAAGTATTTTACCTAAAGATATTATTGAGAATGAAACACCGCCAAATGTGGTTTTTACCAACCTAAGGTTAGCTAACAACAAGGTAAATATTAATGATGATAGCGAATTATTATCAGAAGCGCTAAACAGTGTAAATGAATTAGTTTTTACAGCGCAGCAAAATGTTTTCAGTATTGATTTTGCAGCATTAAATTTTATAAAAGCTGGTAAAAATAAGTATGCTTATAAATTAGATGGGCTAGATAAAGAATGGAATTATATTAAAACAGGTAGCGCAACTTTTAATAATTTGCCAAGCGGCACCTACACCTTGTTGGTAAAGGCAGCCAATAACGATGGCGTTTGGAACAGCAACCCAAGAGCTTTAAAAATTATAATAAAACCACCATTTTGGAAAAGTATATGGGCATTTTTATTATATACAATACTTTTAGCAGGTATTTTTTACCTTGTTAACAGGTATTTGCTAATTAGGGCATTAATGAAAAACGAGCATGAGCTACACCAAACCAAATTGGATTTTTTTACAAATGTATCTCATGAAATTAGAACTCCGCTTACGCTGATTATTGGTCCGTTAGAAAAATTAATAAACGATACCAAAGATAATTTTGCCATTAACAGACAATTATTAACCGTTAATAAAAATGCGAATAGGTTGTTGCATTTAATTAATGAATTAATGGATTTTAGAAAAGTAGAAGCTGGTAAAATGAAGTTAAATATTGCAGCAAGTAATATTGTAACTTTTGTAGAAGAAATTTTTCTTTCTTTTAGTCAGCTGGCAAACCAAAAAGCAATTGATTACACATTTACAACTTCTAAAGATGTAATTGAAGTTTACTATGATAGCTTACAATTAGAAAAAGTGATTTTTAATTTACTTTCAAACGCGTTTAAATTTGTAACGCAAAAAAATGCAACCATTAAAGTAATTGTAACCAATACAGATAAAGAAGTATTTATAAGTGTATTTGATAATGGGGAAGGCATACCAGCAGCGAATAAAAACAATTTATTTACAGATTTTTATCAGATAGAAAGCCATCAAAAAATAAATTCAGGGACGGGTATTGGCTTAGCCTTTTCAAAAAGTTTAGCAAAATTGCATCAAGGCGATTTAATTTTGGAAGAAGATACAGATCTAACTTGTTTTAAACTTGTTTTGCCATTAGGTACAGCACACCTCAATTCAATTGATATAAAAACAGCTCTTAATTTTGAGGATACCTACCATTATCAATCACAAACAGCTGCTGATGATTTTATAGCAGAAGAACTAAAAATGCCAATTTCGGTATCGGCAACCATGCCTTTAATATTAGTAGTTGAAGATAATGAGGAAATAAGAAATTTTATTGTTAAAAGTTTAAACAAAACTTACCAAGTAATATGGGCACAAAACGGTGCCGTGGCCTTAGATTTAGCACTTCAAAAATTGCCCGATGTTATCATTAGTGATGTAATGATGCCGATTTTAAATGGCTACCAATTATGTAATAAACTAAAATCAGAAATTAGTACTCGGCACATTCCAGTAGTATTATTAACCGCTAGATCTGGAGATTTACACGAGTTAGATGGTTTAAAAAATGGTGCCGATGTTTACCTTACAAAACCATTTGGCATAGAAAAATTAAAATTAATTGTAGAAAACTTATTGTCTTTACAACAAAACATGAAAGATAGGTTTACTCAACAATTTACATTAGAACCATCTTTAATAGAAATAGAATCATCTGATGAAGAGTTTTTAAGCAAAGTTTTAAAGTTGTTAGAAGAGAATATTAGCAATTCTGAATTTAATGTGAATGGTTTTGCTGCCGAAATAGGCATGAGTACGCCAGTGTTTTATAAGAAAATAAAAGCTTTAACGGGGCTTACCGTCAATAATTTTGTAAAGTCTATGAGGTTAAAAAGGGCTGCACAACTTATTAAGCAAAATGCTGGCAACCTGTCCGAAATAGCTTACATGGTTGGCTTTAACGACCCAAAATATTTTAGTAAAGAGTTTAGGAAACAGTTTGGTAAAAACCCGAGCGAGTATGGTGAATAACAAGTTTTTGCGATAAGTTACAATTTTTTATGAGCTTTATTAAGCTTATTCATTTTTAAGGAGTATGATCTATCCGTTGGGTTAATTATTTCTTTGATCATAATTCCCGATTTTTTGTGCAATCTTATTTCAAGAAGCAGCCAGTAAATCAATTTAAAATTCCATCTGCAAAAAAAATAAATTTTTATTAATTGTTTTGGTGTTAACTAAAAACTGCTGAAACATAAAATACTGATAGGTTTGCTTTATGGCTGTGGTTTACGCTGTATGGAAGCG
>NZ_JBHULV010000033.1:0-15592 GCF_042684645.1 Pedobacter alpinus | reverse complement strand
TCCGGTTCCGTTCAACCACGGTTTCATTGTTGGCTCTCCGAGCCCAACGAAACCTTAGCTGTTAGCAGCTGTATTTCGTCACTCGTATCCATATTTTTTTAAAAATGCTTTCCTTAATTCGGATACTTTCCCAGAAAATCGTCTATCAAACCAAATATGATGCGGTGCTCCTTCTAATGTGTGAAACTCAAAATCATTACCCAGTTTTTCCATTTCAGCTGCAAAAGTTTGTGCTGATGCATAGTCAACGCTTTGGTCATTAGTCCCATGAATGATAAGCATAGGGGGAAGCCCCGTTCTTAAAAGATGAATAGGTGATATTTTCTTTGCCAAAGATTTGTCCGGAAGGTCTCTGGTTATCCAATCCGTACTACTTTCAGAATACAAACTGTAAACCCCAGCATTAACCAATAAAAGATTTGGTGTAGCACTGTAATTCAAATTATCGCTCTCTTCATTCCATTCGTTTGCCAAGGCAGTTGTTAAAACCAAATGTCCGCCTGCTGAATTTCCTGTGACAACAATTCGGGTTGTATCGATATTGTAAGCGTCTGCGTTCATTCGTAACCAACGGATAGCACTTCTGGCATCCTTTACTGCTTCAAACGGTGTTGTTTCGTGACGGTCTGCAAGTCTATATTCTACGGATATGCCAACCCAACCTTTTTTTGCATAGCTTTCGCAACCATAAAAAGCCCATTCGGGATTTCCCTTTGTCCAGCTACCACCACTGAAATAGACCATTACTGGGCTTTTCTTATTTTTATCAATGGTGTCAGGAAGAAAAATATGGATGTCAAGGTCGTACCCGTCAACTGTTTTATAGGTTTTTATAAGATGGTCTTTTCTCGTATTCGAACTTTCTGTATAAATCGAGTCTATTGTTTTCTTGTAATCTTCGTTTTTGCAAGTGGAAAGGAATTTAGCAACTATGTCATTCAAATTTTTGGTACCCCAGTCCTCCATATGAGCATAGATATAATGGTACTGCCAAAAATCTTTACACTCTTGATTAGAAAAATACTCCGGGATGATGTTAAGATAAGATTGAAGTCTTTTATTATCTGATTTTTTATATATCTCTTTCTTAACTTCAACTGTAGATTTATGTCTTAAAAATGCTTCCACGTATCCTTGAAAATCTTTACTTGCTAGAATATTAGGATTATTAAAATCCTTTAAGTGACGATTTAGTTTTGATTGGGTAGATTTTGATAATCTTACCTTTTTACCCGTATGATTTTCATGAAAATATGGGTAGTCCAATATTATCCTGTCAAAAAAATACGAAATATCTCTTTGTTCATTAAGGATGAAATTTTTGTCAACTGTTTGAAAAGACGTGGCATATTTATTTACCATTTTCATGAAAGGTTGTTGCAGGGAATCAATCTTTTTTAGGAACAAGGGTTCATTCAAAGAATAGATTTCGGGTCTGTTTGGATAATAGGCTTCAGCAAACGCACCGCTAAGAATTCCCATATCCGTATTATACGCTTTACGTAATGAGTCGGCATTATGATTATCTTGTCCAAAACAAGTAAATACTAATAGGAAGAAGAAAGTTGTCAAATGTATTCTCATAATTTAGATTCTGTTAATGTGTCATTTTTTAATATGGCTGCTAACGTCCCGCAGCTTGGCGAAGGAGCGGATTAGAAAGAAGGAACTTACAACTTTGCACCAACCTGAGCAAAACCATTTTTTCTTTTGCTAAAAGACAAAAGTCAGCAAAAGAAAAATGGTTTTTGCGGATTAAATGTATAAAAGTTCAATCTTGCAATAAACCCGCTCTTTTGCCAAATTGCTTGTTGTGCGATCGCTCTTATTTTTCCATCCATTCTCTAAATAATGTCGTTTGGCTTTGGCTTGTTTTTACATAATTGTTATATCCTTTTAGTTTTATTGAAAGAGAATTTTTATTGTATCGTTCTATTTTTTCAATATATTTTTTCTGGATAAGTTCACCACGATTTATTCTAAAAAAATCGGCTGGATTGAGTTGTTTTTCTATTGCTGTCAAAATCGTTTCGGAAAGTAAATGCTTATTGCCCTTTTCATCATATGCAAAAATCACCCCTTCATTCGCTTCAAAGAGAAGAACGTCTTTCGTTTCTAAGAAATAAATACTTTTATTTTTGTGAATGGTAAAACGCTCTTTATATTCATTTTTCTGAAAATTTTGTTTGATGAGTTTTGTAAGTGCCTGAATTTGATGATTTGCATCTGAAGACGTGTTTTTGTACCACAGAAATTTATTCCAAGCTTTCTGAAAACGTTCTTTAGAAAAGGGCTTTAGCAGATAATCAATGCCGTTTCCTTCAAAAGCATCCATCCAGTATTGGTCATAAGCCGTCGTAAAAATAATAGGACAGTTAACGGAAATCTGACTATAAACTTCAAAAGCATTACCGTCCAGCAATTCAATATCTGAAAAAATAAGGTCGGGTTGATGCTGTTTCAAAAATTCAACAGCGGATTGTACCGTTTCTAATTTCGCTATGATTTCAGTTTGTGAATCCAATTCTTCAATAAAACGTTTCAGTTTTTTCCTTGCCGGAATTTCGTCTTCTATGATAAGTATTTTTGTCATACGTTTTGATTATGGATGATGGGAACTTCAACCGAAAAATAATTTTTCGTTTGATGAATTTGTATTGGTTTTTCAGAAAGTAAACTGTACTGTTCTTTCAGGTTCTTTAATCCTCTTCCTGATACAGTTTTACTGTTTCGCTTCAGATTTGTATTGTTGGAAACAGCGATGTTTTCATCGATTTTTATTTGGATACAAACCGGATTCCCTTTTGTTCCAAGATTATGTTGAACAGCATTTTCAACGAGCAATTGTAAGGTCAAAGGTACCATAAAATCTTTTATGATGCTTTTGCACTCGATTTGCAGTTGATAAGCGTCATTGTATTTATGCTGAATGAGCTTAAAGTATTGCTGGACAAAATCAATTTCGTCTTCAATGCGGACTAATTCTTTATCGGTTGACTGCAAAACATAACGATAAATTTCTGCAAATTCATTTAGGAAGTCAGATGCTTTGTCTTTATCTTCTTCGATGAGCTGATCTAGTACATTCAGGTTGTTGAACAGAAAATGCGGATTGAGTTGTGTTTTCAATTGATTGATTTTACTTTCTGTTATCGCTTTGTTGTACATTGATATTTTTTTTTGCTGTTTTTTATTGATCAGATAGTAATAATAAGCAAGAAAAAAAACGCCATAAACCAAACCATCCAAAAAGTTTGAGAATAGCGAGAGTATAAATGTCTGTTGATTAAAATTTTTCTCAATGTTGTCAAACAGAAAAGCAATTAGCAGTCCAAAAGTGTTAGTAGCGAGTAAATAAACAAAAAGTGAAGCTCCAGAAATTTTGAATAAAACTTTGAGGCTGAGTGTTTCAGATTTGTTCCATTTTTTGATAAAGAAAAGCATAATTAAAAACAAAACTCCTGAGCCTATCAGTGAAACTAAGGCTGCGTCGGGTGTAAATGTATAAGCATTTATTTGTTGCCTTACTATGATGCGTATGTAGATAGACTGTACATAGGCAAATAGCAAAATGAACAGTAGAAAATAACGGTTTTGATATATTTTTTGAGTGAAATTTTTCATCTAATTTTTGATGTTGCAATTTATAAAAAAATAGCCCTATAGTATGATAGAGCTATTTTAGTCTTAATATTAATTTGCCTAATTTGTCTTTTGAGGGAAAGAAGCAATTGTGTTTCCTTTCTCATCAAAGAAATCGAGCTTTGCATTGTTTTCTTTGTCCACATAAAACATTGCTCTTGGCATTCCTTTATCATCAAAGAGAAAAAGACCGTTGTTTTGGCTTTTTGATTTTCCGAGCATCACACGTGGTACTCCACCTATCAAACCCTGTTGCTCATATTGTTTGTATTTTTCCTGCATTGCTTTAGGATCCTTTTTACGAAGTTCCTCCAGTTCCTTCATAATTTCTGCAGTTTTTAATTGCGATTCTTTACTTGGCCGGTCGTTAAAAGCTAACGTACTGCTCACAAATCTATTATCGCCTTGCCCTGCATCCTGAGTAAGCAGTTGCATCACTTGATCTCCATCATATTGGTCGTATGTTAATGAAAGTCCAGAAGAATGTCCATTTTCAGTTTTCTGCCCATCATAGATAAATCCACCACATTCAATACCATCTTCATTAAAAAATAACATTCCTGAACGTTTTTTTCTTCCCTCATTGGTCGGTCTGAGATTTATTATGTCAGTTCCATTAGGGAAGCGTTCTACATTTGTAATGATCATTTTTACTGTTCCGTCTTTTTCTACGATGTTGATTCTCTCGACATCTATTTCACTAAATTTTTGGTTGCCTGTTTTTTTAAATGCAGTCGATGTAATAAATGTAATTCCTACAACAGTAGCAATTGCAAAAGTTCTTAAAAATACTAGTTCTTTGTTCATCTTTTTAAATTTTAAAGTTTGATGAAGCAAAAGTATTTTGTAGTTATTTCTTTCTCAAGAGCAAAACAATGAATACAGGAAATAATCGGTTGAGCTAAGGAAGATTAAACGTGAGTCGGTTTTAGAGTGTCGCACAACGATTGGCGAATTTGTGTTATAATGGCATAGAAAGCAAAAACTTGTCTGCCCGTATAAACTTAGTTAATTGCGATGAAATAACATAAAGCAGTTCAGCCATTATAATACAAATTTGTGGTTATGGGTAGATGTGTAATTTTCCAGATTATATTCAAACACCCCACCCATATTCATTTCTGGCAGTCAAAAATAATTTGCTTTATCTCTTGAATTTATCTATAAAATGAGTGGTTTAATTAAAATCACTTGCAGGAAATAATTGATACCACTGTTTGTCGCTATTATTTTGATACATGACTTCTATCACGGAAAAATCATCCAAAATTTGCTTTACTGTTGCTTGAAATTTAATGGATTTAATAATGTAGTCAGTGTTTTTGTCAAATCCGTACAGGCAGGAGAATTCCCCTACAACGTTTAGTTTGTCTTCCTTTGATGTAACATCGAGTATAGAAATACTTTTAAATTTACTGTTAGGATAACTACGTAATACTGGTCCAAAATAATCATATTTAACAATTTCATTTTGTATTGATTCCTTAAGTTTTGTCTTTAAATAATCCAAACTTGTTTTTTGCGCAAAACAAGAACAGGCCATATTTATTAGTAATAATGCTAGTATAATTTTTTTCATTTTTTAGTTGTTTTTATTCAGGGTATGAATTTCTATGTTTAATTTCTCAATTTTCTCGATTATAGAACGTGGAGTGTCCGGTTGGGTGTAAATACCCAAAATAGATTCCTGAGGTATAGATATTTTATATCCTTTTATGTAGTCCGATTTATTAGGGATATTAGAACCTCCAAGAATTATTCTAAGTTCATTTTGAAAGGAGTAGTTTTTGTTTAGCCTAGTAAATATTTTCAAAAACAATTCATCTCTTAGTTTATCGTCGTGTTCTATTTCTTTTAGGGATTTGTATAAATTTCCATCTTCTGTTGCCTCCCATAAAATATCATGACTACTATACTTTTTAAATAAGGTTGGGTCGGTTAAATACTCTATCTTTTTAAAACAATCGCCTAACCCAAACTTAGACTGAAAATAAGTTTTAATAATATCTTTGTCATAAGCAATGAATAATCCATTGTGTCCTTGTGGGAATTTTTTCCAAATATTTACCTGGGGCAAAACTGTTGTAAAGCAACATATCCCAATTAAATTTGATTGGTTAATAAGTTCATCATTGTTCCCGAACAAACGAGTAAAAGATTCTCGTATATTTTCATTATTATTTATGAATGAAGCAAGGTTTGCATCTTCACTATCTTTATATTCGGCAGGTCGAGAAAACCATAGATATGGCTCTTTTAATTCATCTATTAGTCTATCGGTCGCAGGTCGCAATCTGTAAATACTTGGCATTATAAAAGTTTTATAGTGAAATATAACCAAATGTAAATTTTAGTGGAGTAAATAAAAAAAAGTCGGTCAAGAGTTTCTTTCGCTCTGAAAATTATTTTTAGAAACATTAACTTTTCTGGCGCTTTTTGTTCGGTATTATTTTTTTTTGGTCGATTTTGTTAATTTTTTAAATGTTTTTTTGTCAATTCCAATTTGATCGTTTGCATTGAGAAAATTTTCATTAACTGATGCGTTTCGTTCGGGGAACATTTACCCATAACGGTTTCGGGCTTGGCGAAGGTGGCGATTTTCACCACAAATGTTGATGCGGAGAACCAAACTTTGATTAACCACAAATGTGTCTGCGGAGCACTGAACCGCCACTTTTGCCAAACCCGTGTTAGCACTTCGCCCTTCTTTTCTGTCGTGGTTGTTCGTTGTCATTTCGTGTCTGTCTTGGTGCGTTGGCTTGGTGGCTCTTTTGCTGTTTTTTGCCTGGCTTTGTGCGGTTGGAAAAACTGCAAATGTGCCACCAAATGCGTTGGCTATTTTAAATAAATTTCATCTCTTACATAAGTGTTGTTAAGCCAAAAACAGTGTTTCGTATATTCTTTTGCTTTCGTCAATTTGTCTCTGGTCGGCAAAGGATAAGTGTCTGCTGCGTTTGTTGCGTGTGGTCTAACGTGTGATACTGAATTGAAAGATTTGTTTGGAAAGTTTGTGTAACGTGTCGACCCGATTACTTCTTTAACGATTTTACCTTTTGAAACTATCTCTTTAGTTTTTACCCAAACTTTTTCCGCTTCAAGAATGTCAGCATAAGGCATATTCCAAAACTTAACTTTTCTCAAAACTAATTGCTCGTTTTCAAATTGGAAAAACACAAACAAAAATTTATGCTCTAAAATGTCTTTAAAATTAGAGTCGTCCCATTCTTCATTCACTATTTCTTCATATTTGAAATTTGGAAATGAAATATCCTCTTTCGGTAAATTGTTTTCTTTCAGTCTTACTGTTTTTACTTTTATTTCAGCCTTTTCAAATTCCTCGATTTCCTTGTCTAATTCAATTCCTAAGATTGCTTTTGTAAGGTTAGCATAGAAACTTTTTGCCGTGGTGTTTATTTGAACTCCTGTGATAGTCAATATTTCCTCAACTGTCTTTCCGTAATATGATTTGAATTTGGAAACTACGATTTCCTCAATTGTCAGCTTTTTTGCAACTGCAACTGATGGAATAAGTTTACCATAAATTCCTGTTGCTTCATTGGCAATTGAAGCAATAATGTGATTAACATAACCTTGTTTAAGTGAGTATGCTCTTTGTTTTGCAGGAATGTCGTTAAATGGTTGCTTTCTTGTTGAGTTGGCATTTGCACCTTTTGTGCAAGCACCTAAATAAAATGTATCTCCTTCTGAAAGTTCGTGTGCTTTTCCGTCAGCAATTTTTTGTTTGATTAACTCCCAATCCTTTTTTATGATTTCTAAATCGGTGCTTGGAAAATTCCATTCATCTACAAGCTTTATTAAATAATCAAGAATATCGTAACCTGCTTGATGTAAATAGAAAATCAAAAGAATGTTTGCATTCTTTTTCCAAAAATCACTCTCCTCAAATTGTTGGTTTATAACTTCAATATAATTGATAATGTTTAACACTAATCGTTCTTTTGAACGATACTCATTATTTCTCAACTGTTTTAAAGGAGAGGTTTTGAGTTCCATTCCGATTTCAGAAAAATCAGCTTCTGATTTGGAATTTGGATCATAACCAAAATAAAACTTCTCAAGTATTTGTCCGAAGTTTCCTTTACCTGTGTAGTTGTGTTCTAAAATACGTGGGTCGCAAATCTGTCTTAAAGTTTTCCCTTTAAGCAACTTAGTGTAATCAATTACTGATTTTTTATCTTTCGGATTGTAAGGCAACTTCATTCGTGATTTTCTGATTTAAAGCAATTCCAATTTTTTCTATTACTCCAACAACTAATGCGTTACCCATAAAAAAAGCTCTTTTTGTGTCTGAAACTCCGTCAAGTTTTGTATGGTCGTCTGGAAACATATTTAATCGTTCAAGTTCAACTGGTGAAAGTCTTCTGTAACCTTTTGGAGTTTGAATAACGTGTTTAAATCTTGATGGAGATTTCCCTCCCTCACCGGTTATAATTGTTCTTGAAGGTTTGTCTAAAGGGTCGGGGAAAATCATTCCACCTTCACTGTAATTGTATTCAAAACCTTGTGCGTTTGTCCGCATTTCTTTTTTCGGTCCTTTTAAATACGCCCATTTGTCAAGGTCATTTTTGTCAATATAAAATTCTGATGTAACCTCTCCATTTTGAATTAGGTCTCTCAATATTGTGAAGTCCCCCTCATAGTTGGGTTGTGTTTTTATGGTTGTAACTAAACCATTAATCATTACTCCTGTATTTTCAAAAAGTCCTGTCGTTCCGCCTTTGTTGAAATTTTCAGAAATTGAAACAATATCTCCTTTGAGTTTAAATTCTGTTGGAAATAATGTATTTTCTGACGTTACGGGAAATGCTTCTGCTAAAGTTCCTTCTTCCAAAATCCATTCTGTTGGTGTAACGTCTTTTATGCTTTCATAAATGTTAGTTCCTTTGAGATATGCCAAAATAAAAATTCTTCTTCGTCTTTGGGGCATACCAAAATCTGCTGCATTTACAACTCTCCACTCAACAGCATAATCAAGTTCATTTAAACTTTGTAAGATAATTGCAAAGTCACGTCCTCTTTGTCCCGATGGTGAAATTAGAAGTCTATCAACATTTTCAAGAAATAAATATTTTGGTTTGCTCTGTCTTTCAGAAATTATCTTGTGGATGCTCCACCACAAAACACCTTTCTTTCCGATAAGTCCTTTTGAATTTTTTAGCGTTGTGGCAACCGAATAATCTTGGCAAGGAAAACCGCCTACTAATAAATCGTGGTCGGGAATTACCGAAACATCAACTTGCGAAATGTCTTCGTTTGAATGACCATTTTTACCAAAACGATTTTCATATACCAATGAAGCGTGTTGCATTTTGGTAGATGGTTCCCATTGGTTGCTCCAAACTATTTTGTAAGGTGATTTTATCCCTTTTTTGTAAGCTGATGATGCAGATTTTCCATTCCATCCTTCAAGTCCAAGTCGAAAGCCTCCAACACCTGCAAATAATTCTACGACTTTAATTTCATTTTCCATTGTGAACAGTTTTTAGATATTTCACTTTTTCCTCAGCAACTTTTAAGATACTTAAATCTGCTTCCTCGTCAAGAATTTTGTAAGCGATTTGATCACTTAAAAAATCATTCTGCAATTCTTTTTCGTCAACTTTAAAAAAGTCAGCAACTTGCTTAATAATTTGCTTTGTCGGCTGTCTTTCGTTGCGTTCAATCTTAGCTAGAAGTGAAGTGTCAATACTAATTTGCTCTGAAACAAATTTCAAAGTCAAGCCCGCTTCCTCTCTTAGATGTCTAAGATGTTCTCCAAATGATTTTGTTTTCTTTATCGTTGCCATATTGGTCAAATAATGTCCAAAAATAATGATAAAAAATTAATGGACAAAAAAAGTCCAAAGAAGTTTTCAACAAAGTTTGGGTGGTGGGTGGGCTTGGGTGTGTCGGGCAAAATTAAATGTGTTGTTTTGGGTCGGCTTGTGGAAGGGAAAACAGCTCTTTTAATTTTGCGAAGCGTTGGCATTTTTCTGTTTGTTTGTTGTCGGTCGTGTCGGTCTTTTAGGGTGAGTGCTAACGGTTTCGGGCTTGGCGAAGGTGGCGATTTTCACCACAAATGTTGATGCGGAGAACCAAACTTTGAGTAACCACAAATGTGTCTACGGAGCACTGAACCGCCACTTTTGCCAAACCCGTGTTATGCCTTCGTTCTTTTTTCTCGGTCGTTATTTGTCTGTCCATTGTCGTGTCGTTGTGCGTTGGCTTGGTAGCTCTTTTGCAGTTTTTTGTTTGGCTTTGTGCGTTAGGAAAAACTGCAAATGTGCTACCAAATGCGTTGGCTTTTATTTTGTCTTTAGTTGAACTGCTTTTTCTTTTTTGTCTTCTGTCGCTGGTAATACTTTAAATTCCACTTCTAATCCTACCGCTATTTTTTTAATAATTTCTTCTGTCGCATTTACTCGAAAGTAAATTGATTTGTTGCCGTCAAACTTGATGAAACCGTCTGCACCCTTTTCGTCATTATGTAATATTCTGTCAATTTTTCCCGTTTGTCTTTGGGTTGTATTTTGTTTTGGTGCTGTTTGTTGTGGATTAAAACTGCTCCAGTATTTTTTTAGTTCTCTTTTTAAATCGGGTAATTTTTCAATTGTGATTTGCTCAAAAGTAAATTGACTTAATGCCGAAGAAACAGAATTTGGAACGTTCCATTCTTCTTGTAGTCTCAATAGTTTTGATAACGAATAATGTTTAAAGGATAATTCCTTTTCATCTTTTAAAGCCAAAAGTTCAGCGATTAATACAAGTAAACCAACTTTATATTCAAGGTCGCCAAAATTGTTGATTGCACTTATTGCAAACTTGAAAGCCTTTTCATTATCTCCGTTTTCCTTATAGATTTGAGCAACTTCGTTTTGAATAAACCATTCCTTTTTACGTCTAAGAATTAAAAGCAATTCATTTAGTGCGTCAGCAGAATTGCCAAGATGTTTTTTTGATAGTGCTATTCTTCTAGCAAACCAAACATCATTTGAATAGTGGAATTTTTCAAATGATTCAAGAGCAACTTTTGACAAATCGAAGCATTCTTGATAATGTTGCGTTTCAAATAGTGCTTTTGTTTTAAAAGCAAACCAATCTTCTTTGCTTGATGCAAGTTCCATTGGCTTCTTTTCTCCTTTTCGTTCAACTTCTATGGTTCTGCATTCGGTGTCTAGTGAATCTACAGAAACTAAATCACAAAACTTATTTACGACTGTCCAATTTACAGAGGGTTTGTCTTTGAATTTTTTGAGCAAATATGAAAAGTTCTTTGGCTCTAAAACCAATTTATGTTGCTCAATGAAATTGAAAATAACATCATAATGATTTGTTTCAATTAAAGCTGAAATCATCTCATAAACGATGTATTTGTTTAATCCGATTTGTTCAGGTGTAAATTCATTTTTGCCATCTTTGAAATACTTTAATGTCTCAGCAAATTTTTTCTCTTTGTTGAGTTTAGATATAGCTTGACTAAAGTCGTATAATGAAGCCATAATTTACGCTTTGATTTGGTTAATAGCATTTATGAAAGTATTCCATATTGCTTGATTTGAATAATACTTTGCTGTGATTTTGCTAAAAGCACCATCTCCATTATAATCAACTTCTAAGTCAATTTCTTCATTTTCTTTGCTAAACAATTTGATTCTATCCTTGAAATTGGTTTGAATGATTTGAGTAAAAAATAAATTGTCCTGTTTCAGAACGTTTGAAAGAATTTCATACTGGTTCTTTCGCCAAAGGTCTTTGACAATGCCAAAATCAAAGGAAATACTTTTTGATTTTAGATGCTCAATAATTTCACTCCCAAAAGCATTATCGCCACCTGCCAAAGTTGGAAATCTGAATTTTCCTTGACCATTGTAACTGAATGAAATTATAGTTGTTTTTGTATTGCTTTTTAAATGGTAACGTTCTTGCCAGTTTAGGTTTTCAACTCTTTCTATTTCTGTGTCAATTAATTTGCTTAAAACAAAATCTTTAAATTCTGTTAAGCGGTTTTCCGTTTCTTGGCTTTCGGCAATGTAGAAAAACTCGTTCGTTGCAATAGCAGTATTACTATCAACAAATTCAGTTTTATCAAATGGGCTTATTGGCTTATAGTTGATTAAGGACACCTTTTTCCTTGCTCTACTAATTCCAGTATAAAGCCAGCGAAAATGATTTTCGTTTGTTGTTCCTGCTTTTTCAACATTGAAAATTACTTCTTGCCATTTATAAGACATTGATTTATGAACTGTCATTGCCCACCCAAAACGCAAAAAGGCAGAGTTTTTAAATTTATAATACTCGGTTGATGGGTCTTTTCTTAATATTGATTCAATATTTGAACGATGCTTTTTGCTTACGGATTTAAACAACCTTTTCTGTTCTCTTATTTTTTCATCTAATTTAGTTTTGACCTTTTCTCCACTTTCAAGTTTTTGCTTTAAATCTTTAATTTCAGTTTCCAGCAAAACATATTTTTCTGATTTTAGAATTTCCGAATATTCGGTTGTATTTTCAAATGGATGCGACTTTAAATATTCAGCGATGTATGAGTTCAAGAGAATCTTGAAAGCTACAATTTCATTTTTTGATAATTCAGCTTTTGCATTTATCCTATAGTTTTCCAGACTTAAAACAATTGCTTTTTGTCCAGTTTCATTGAGAGTTAAAGATATTTCTCTAAAAGTTAGAACTGTTGATTCTTGGTTCTTTTTGGTTTTTATTGTCTTTTCTATTGGAGTATTATTGACTCCTGTTATTGTTGCGAACTGACCGTTGTAAACCTTTTTTGGTTCAGCAAAAGGGTCGTTTATATCTTCAATAGAAATGTTGTTATTGAATAGAACCAAATCATTTATGGCAATATCTTGTCCGTTTTTGATTATTGATTGTTTAATCCAATAATTTACTTTTTGTGATTCTTCGTTGCTGAAACATAGAATATGACACTCAGTTTTATCGTGGATAATATCAGAAACCGCCTTTGTAACATCTTCTTTTTGTAAAAAGCAAAAACTGTCGTCTGCAATAAATTGAAGTGAATTGATATATTTAGTGCGAATTTTATCAACGCAAAACAATGCTTCCTTATTGATAACAGAAAAGTCGGGTTTGTCTAATAGTTGATAAGCGTTGGTTTTTAACTTATACGCTTCTTCTAAATACAAAGGATTTAAAGGCGATTCATCAGTTTTTCCTAGTTGAAGTTGAAACGGGTCGCCAATGAAAATTATTTTTCTTTTTGTATTTGTTGAATTTGTGAAGCTCAAAAAATCTTTCAGCAAATAACCAGTGCCAAAAATTAAATCAATGGATTGATTAAATGAATCTGAAACAAGTTGCGATTCATCAACGATGAATAAAGCATTTTCTGCGTTATCACAGTTTTTTAAAGGAATTTCTTCAACTTGTAATTCTTCTGAATCATTCGTTTCGTCTATTTCTTCGGTGTTCTCTTTTTCTTTAGTTTGCTCGTCTTCTTGCTTATTGTTTTTTTGTCCGCCATATATGTAGGAGTAAATACTATTCACTCTTTCTAATCCACCAATTGTAAGTAAGTTATTTGCTACTCGACTTGACGAAGCGAAAATTTCAGTTTCCTGTATTCCCAGATTGTAGGCAACTTCTTGAATGAAAGGAATGAGAAATGATTTGCCACTATTTGCAGTTCCTTGTAAAACGAAAATTTGTTGTTCGGGATTTTCTAAAAATGCTTTGATTTCACTTAACGCTGAATGTTGGTCAGCATACAACTTTTTAAAATCAAGTGTTACCGATTTATCGGCAAACACCTTTAATTTATCTTCAAGTGGTTTGTCGTCAAACTTAAACTTGTCGGCACGAAATACTTTTTTAAAGGCATCATAAGAATTTGGCGAAATGTTTACATCCTTGTCGGAAACATCAATAATATCCAATAAGCCTTCAAGGAAGGTTATTTTGTCGAGAATGAAAAAGTTGAGTGCTTCGTTTGATGGAATTCGTCCGTTCAATTCGGTTTCTTCTTGAAAACAAATTATTCTTACTGTATGGTTTGGATTAAATATGTCGCCTGTTTTCAGGTCTTTTTGAATGTGCTTGTTGTAAACTTCTGAAAATCGTCTTTTCTGATTTTTTAATTGAATGAACGGATTTATGGAACTACCGCCTTTGATTTGGTCGCCTGTTGCATTTGTCCAAATACCCATTTCAAAATTTCTTTCGTTGGGGAGATTTATTTTGCCACTAAAATTTTTGAAGTCAATAATACAAACTACTTGGTCGGTAATAAGTAAAGCGTCAATTTGAAGTCTTTCGTCAACTTCACAAAATGGGCTTCCAATTAGAAGTCCAGAACGTCCATTGTCAGCAAAAGATTTATGTAAGTGTCTTGCAAACTCTCTGAAAAATGTGTTTTCATAATTCTTTGAGTATGTGTTTTTTCTAACTTCTAACATATTAGTGAATTATGAATGTTGTCGAAGTGCGGTTGGGGCAAAAGCAAATGTGCTGCAAAGCGTTGGCTTTGTGCGTTGGGTTGCAGCTCTTTTGATTTTGCCGAAGCGATGGCTTTTCTTTCATTTTCCTGTCGTTTGTTTGTAGCACTGTCGTCTTTTTAGAATGAGGCATAACGTTTGGCAGCTATAAGAAGTTGGCGATTTCGAAGCACTGAACTTTCAATCTGCACTAAAGTTTGATTGAAAAACTGAACTTCATTTAACCACTGAACCGCCAATTTCTTATAGGTGCTGTTGTGCGTTCGTACTTTTAAAATCTTCTTTCAAAAGAATTGCCATTGAATCGATATACACCACTTGGTTCTTTTCCTCCAAACCACAATTCTCCTTGTTTGCTTTTATGTATAGTCCAAATTTGTTCACACGGGAGTCCATCCTTTTTAGTAAAATTTTTCACGGAATTGCCATCATATCTCCAGACACCAGAAGAATATACAGTCCCAAACCAAATATTCCCTGAAGCATCCTCTCCAATGGAGAAAACCTGCTCAAGAGAATTGCCTTTGGTGTCATCCTTTTTCAGTTTTTGTTGGTCTGTGAAATTGATTACTTTTTCCCCATCATATTTCAAAACACCAATTCCATTATTACCAATCCAAAGATTCCCTTTGCTATCTTCCATTATACTGCGGATATGTAAAAAACCAGTTTGTTCGTTTAGCCCAAGATATTCATTGTCCATTATTTTAAAATTGGAGCCATTATACCCAATTAAGGCACCATAAGTTCCAAACCAAACAATTCCATTTTTACTTTTTACAAAAGGTGTTGAAATTGAATAGCCGCCTTCCTCTCCTAATTTTGGTTTAATTGGGAAGGTGCGGTAATAAAGATTTTTTCCGTCATATTGATACACACCCGGATTTCCTTCAAGTTTGTTGATGCCAACCGTTTCATCACCTTTAAACCAAAGGTCACTGTCATTAAATTTCCACTCGTTTTTTGCCTTATAATCTCGGTCTTTGGAAATGGTCATTTCTTTACCATCATATTTACTTAACCCAATTCCACATTCAAACCAAATTATGCCATTTTTATCTTCATAAATGCTCCTTACTTGATTGTTACTTAACCCGTTTTCTGTTGTGAAATATCGGAGTTCTCCATTGTGAAGTAAACCCACTCCTTCGTTGTAACTACCAAACCAAATATTTCCCTTACTATCTTCTAAAATTGAACGAACTCCTGTCGTGTATTTCAACCTTATTGCATCAGTTCCACTTTCAACGGATTGAATGTTATTTTTAGCCTGTACTGTCTTATTTTCCTTATTTGATTGACTTTGATTATTACAAGAGATTGCTACAGTAATCAAAAATGTGCAGCAAAGAATAAAAATGTTTTGACTATCTAATTTCACTTTCATCGGAAGGGTGTTTTTTAGTATGACGCACAACGTTTTGCAAGTTTAACTTGTGCCCGCTTTTTTGCACTAATTTCCGCCCAAGTACAAACATAAT
>NZ_JBHULV010000032.1:0-8224 GCF_042684645.1 Pedobacter alpinus | reverse complement strand
TAATTGGTCGTCTGTTCTAGATTTGATAGATGGTCTAAATTCTGTCATGTAAAGTTGCAGCTAACGGTTCTCAGCTATACGCAGGCAGGGATTTTAACCACTGAACTTCCTACGAAGAACTGAGCTTTAAATTTACCACTTTCCTGTCCTACGAAGCACGAAACCCCTGCTTGCGTATAGGTGATGTTGTGCGTTCGCCCTTTATTGTGCTGGAAGTTTTGCATTTATTGCTTGATATAAAATGATAAATTCATCGTCTATCCCGTCAAACCAAGTTAGTCTCAATTCATCGAATGTTTGAGAGCAATAGTGCTTTTCAGCTACTTTACTACCTCCTAAATGTCCTCTAATAGTATCGTCTGCATATGTTTTACAAAAGTTTTTAGCGTGGTCAAAGTCTGTGTATGTAATTACAGAATTGGGAACTAATCTTTGTAAAGCTGTTGGGTGAATATAATTTTCTAAAAGTCTCTTTTTGCTTATATGAAAATCTGTCCCACTCGCTAAGCCATAATTTAGTAGTTTGGTTTCGTTCAATGAAACTGAAACTGGGTCAGGTTTGTCGCTGTCTAAAAATATAAAGAATGGCTTTTCAAGTTTTGTAAAAAGGTCAAGATTAATCCAATGCTTTACGCTATCACAGCCTCCAATTGGAATTATATTGATATTTAAGTCCTCAAAAGTATGTTCAATTAAGCCTGCTTGTTTGTAAAGAGTTGCATTGTGATGCATAGCATTTGCATCATCTATTCCTTCAACTAAAAATAAAAGTCTTGAGGTAGAAAATAATGGGGTAAAAGTGTTGTCTGGTTTTATACCTAAATCAATTGCAATGGTTTTATAACTAATACCGTTTTGGGTTACCGTATAAATATTATCTGGTTTAGAAATGTGAATTATATTTCCGTGAAGAGTATTCCCAACTATGGTTGGTGAATGGGTTGATGTTATTACTTGATAGCCATTTTCTTTTAATGAATTGAGCTTGTCAAATAAATTTTCTTGTGCAGAAGGATGTAAAAAGGTTTCAGGTTCTTCAAAACCAAAAATTATTTGTTGAGTGTCATCTGTTCGGTCGGTTTCAGCAAGATATTCAAAATAAGACATCATTGTAATTCTTCTAAATCCATCTCCTCTTGAACTTAAAGGAATATTATTTCCTGATGATGTGCTTACAAATGAAGTTGAAATTAGTTTACTCCAATCAAATTCGATTTTTGGTTCTACTTTTTCTGCCGACTTAACAACATCATTAATTTTTGTTGTGACTTTTTGTAAAACTGATTCTAATTGTGTTTTAACTGTTGCTTCAATGTCGTCTGTATCAATTTCATCTTTGATGAGTTTGAACGCCATATCCTTAAAGTATTTTTGAATAGTTGTGTCTGTGTCCGAAAGGGAAGTGTCCGCCTTAAAATATTGAAAAACTGGTAGTGACTTCTTTATTGCATCTCCAATTGCTTTGGCTTTGGATGTTCCCGTTCCTGGAATTTCTTCAAACTCAAATGAAAAATCAATGTTATTTTGCAGGTTATGCTCTCTTAGTTTTTCTCTTTTTTCAACATTATTGTAGGCATCTCCATTACCTTTTGATGTTTCAATTGCATTTGCGTTACATTGTGCCATTAATTGTGCTTCGGTTTTAAAAACAAAGTCGTTTGTCCCGCTATACTTCTTTCTTACAATTGAAGTTTTTGGATTAGCGACTGCGTTCTCTGTAACATTCCAAACTTTTTTCCATACTAATAGGTTTTCAGCATTAACGAGTTCTTCAGCCTCAATTGAAGTTCCAATTTCCTCACCTAAAAAATATTCTTTTTCTTCGCAATCGAAGTGAAGCTCAATTATTATTTGATTGTCATCTGCGAGAACGTTATAATCTGCTCTTGTTAATTTTACTTCATTAAGTGAAGTGTCAATGGCTTTTAAAATTGTAGACTTACCTGCATCATTTTGTCCAACTATACAATTAAACAGTCCAAAGTCAACCGAAATTGTTCCGTTTATTCCTCTAAAATTTGTAATGATTGCTTTTGTCAGTTTCATATTTAATTTTGTTATGTATGTCGGTCGGTCAATAGGGTGACGCACAACGGTTGCGTATATGAAACGTTTGGCATTTCGAAGCACTTTCCTGTCAAGTTACAAGTGCCTTTGATACGGGCTGAAACGCCTGACAACCCACTGACTGCCAAATGTTTTATATACGATGTTGTACGCTGGCCTTTATTATTTCTTTGTCTATTTGTCACATTATAAATGCACTGTCGCTCAGTTCGTGTGGCGGAGCGGGACGGGCTTGAAGGCTCTTTTGGCATTTTTGGATTGAGGGCAAGCCTTGTGGGAATGCCAAATGTGCCTGAGAGCGAAGGGATGGTGTGTGTTGGATTCGTACTCATGCTACAATTTTAAGTAAATCTGTCCGTATTTTCTGCCAATCTTGATTTAGGTTTATCGACATAATCCTAATTCTATGGTTCTCATATTTAAATGAATGAACAAAATCATTTTGGATTGATGGATAAAGCAAAATTCCTTGACAATTAAGGGTAAGTTCGGAATTAGTTTCTTGATTTTTCAGATAGGAAAACAGTTGATATAAGTTATTTGAATTTATTTTTTGTTTATCGTATCTGGTTTGAAATGCTTCTTTGTAATATTTAGTATCAAGTATGATTTTTTGATTCCCTTTCTGCAAAGTTATATCTGTCAACATTGTAGGAAGCATTTCTAAATCCTCTGTATTATCAGATTTAAACTGCCATTTAATAGAATCACTTGAAACCGAAAAATCCGTTTCGACTTTGTAGAAATTTCTTACAAAAGCTTCAAATAACCTTGCCATTGCCTTTTCTTCGCGGGTAAAATCCATGAATTTATAGTTACCCTTTGACTCGTCAATAAATAAATGCTCATTAACAATCTGACATACTTTTAAAATGAAATCATAGTGATAATTATTACGATGTAGCCTAATTTGGTTAAATATTGACTTTCGAATAACTATTTCAGAAATGGGCGGTAATTTCAAATATATTTTATGTAATTCATCTTTTAATGATGAATCTAAATTCTTTGTTCTTAGAAGTTTCCCAATAGTCGTTTTTAAAATTTGATTGTGCAAAATATTATAATCAAACTCATCGTAAATACAGACTGTTTTGCTTAAAGGAAGAACATTTTGTTTTATTGTTGCTGAAAAATTGAATTTTCCTTTAATCCCCATTATCACATCTTCATGCTCAACGTAATATCTATCTAAACCTTGTTTTAAAAGACGAGAACAACTATTTGAAAGGACTTTTGCAAATAAGTCAATTAATTCGGTTGAATCAATTTCATTAACATTAACTATGTCTCTTTCTTCAAGCTTATTCCACGCATAGCATAGCAAAAAGTAAACATTTTGAATTGGAATTTGCATAACTACGATAATAGAAGATTTATTTCATTATCAACTTTTTCATTATCATCAAACCAGTATTCTTCTAATAATGGTCTTATTTCAAACTTTACAATATTCTCAAACCATTTTCTTTCATTTTCAGAATTTGCGTTGCAAAAGAAGCTATGCCCAATCAAAAAGCCCGAACCTAAATTTTTATCTGTTTTTATCTTTGCATTTAACAAATTAAGTTTTGAAGACATTTCCTGTATAAAATCTTTTGAAAACCCTTTAGAGCTAAGGAAATCCTTAAATCTGCTATTAAATTTAGGTTCTAATGTAATAAACCTAAATCGTCTGCGTAAAGCATAGTCAACAATAGCTAATGAACGGTCGGCAGTATTCATTGTTCCAATCAAATAGAGATTTTCAGGGACTGAAAATAAGGCATCATCTTTTTCAGAATAAGTTAAAGGCACGCTATATTTTCCTCTTTTATCAGATTCAATAAGCATCATTAATTCACCAAAAATTTTACTTAGATTCCCTCTATTTATTTCGTCTATTATAAAGAAAAACTTTTGGTCTGGTTCTAATTCTGCCTTTTTACAAAAATCATAGAATATGCCGTTTTTAACCTTAAAGCTTTTTTCCGATGGTCGTATTCCTTGAATAAAATCTTCATAAGCATAGGATTGATGAAATTGAATCATCCTGATTTTTGTATCATCAGTATTTTTCATCATTTCATAAGCAATTTTTTTGGCTACAAATGTTTTTCCAACGCCGGGAGGACCTTGCAAAACAATATTTTTCTTAACTTCAAGTGAATGAGTGATTTCTTTTATTTCTTGTTCATCCAAAAAAGGTTTTTCCGGGTCATCAGAAAATGAATAATGCTTTATTTCGACTTTTTCAATTTCCTTTTCAGTAATGATGTTTTTTTCATCAATTAAATCACGTATTATGTCGAATTCGTCAGGGGTAAGACTAAATAAGCTTCCTTGATTGTTGATAAAGACTTCGCAGTTTTCAAGTCCTTTTGTTTCTTTTAATTCATCCCATGAAATTGGGTCTTTGACAATTTCTTTAATTTCAAAGTTTATTATTTCTCCCTCGTTATCATCAATGTGCAATCCTTCTGTAATTTCAAATATTGCCTTAATTTGTTTTACAGGTGTACTCTCGTAACCAATAACCAAATCACCTGGTTTAGCTTCTTCGAAATATTTATAAATCCTGCGTTTGTTTCCTTTGTCGTTATGTGATGTATAAGATTGAATATCGCCAAGTTCGTAACTGTCAATACGCCAAATTTTAGGATTAGCGTTTAACCACCAGAAGTTTTGTGATTCAGAATCTTTTGGTAATGCTTTTGGTGGTGGCAAAATTTCCTTTCCTGATTCTAAGTCATTAAAAATCTTCTCAAAAGCAGAATTACTTTGAATGTATTTCTCTTTTATACTGCTCCATTTTAGAGTAGGTGTAAATGTATCAGGTCTGAAAATGGTTTTTTCAAAATCAACTAATTGGTTTATTAGCCATTTTACCTTTCTAATATGTTTGTTTTCTTTTCTTTCAGGCTTAAATTCATATTCACCAGTAATGACGCCTATCCCAAGTGCTTTACTTTTTCCTTTATTGGCAATAACAACGTCTCCGATACTTGCATCTCGAAAATTCTCAATATTCCAGATTTGATTTGAATTATCGGAATCTTCAACACCCAAATCTTCTGCAAGTGTTTCTGTTGTATAAGTTTTCAGGTCGGTTAAATCATCCCATCCAATAGCAATTATACTTTCTTTATAAAATTCATCCCAAAAAATTCCATTTTCTCCCGGTGCAAATTTCCAATAGTTGATTAAAGCATTGTTCTTTCTTTCAACAGGCTCCTTTGAAGACTTAAGTTTTTCAATCACTTCTTCAATTGTATTGAAATCCTCTAGAGTATTTGAAGCCTTGTCATTAATATCCCAACCAGCCAGAATTCCAGCTTCAATTTTTTCTGCACCTATTTTTAGAAATAACTGATACGCTTTTCTGTGAGAAATTTTGTTTTCAGGAAATCCCGCAATCCAACAATATGAAGTACCATAATTTTGAGGGCCATTAAAATCAACTATATGGCTTTTATAATTTTTTAGCTTTAATGCTTTTTCAAGTCCATCTACAACTTTATCTAACGCTGAACTTGTTTCATTTTTTATAGGGTTTGTGTAAATAAATGGGAAGAAAATACAGTAATTTCTTTGCCAGTTCACAAAAGGGGATTTCTTTTTCTGAGGATAGTTTTTTAAGGCATTTACCAATATGTCGCCATACTTTGAAAAATACTCTTCGTCTTTTTCAATTATTTTAGTTTTAATATTTTCAACGGTTTCAGAACTAATTTGAGTTTTTTCTTTTAATAAATGAAGAACATCAAATCGCAATAAATTTACAGGTTGAAATCGAGTTGCAGAAAAATCTGAACGCACAAAACTAAAATCATTTATCAGTCCTTCAATTTCAGTTTTAGATTTATTATTCAAAGAATCAAAGAGATATTGTTCACTTTGTTCCAATTTTTTAAGCTCTTTTGCGTGTCTTTGAATTATATCAATTTCTTTCTGCATAATAATATTTTTAAAGTCTTTCAATTTACCACTTTCTTATCAACGAAGCGGGTGCGTTAGCAAAAAAAGCATGTGTTTGGCAGCCGAAGGGACGGTTGCAGGGATGGGCTGCCAAACTCTTGCTTTTGTGGGTTGGCTTTTTCCATTTTTTCCTTTTTCAAATCTGCAATCATGTTACTGCTGTGTCGTTTTTTTGGCTTGCGTACAACGGTTGGCGGCTTGGCGTAGTGGCGGATTTCTACCACAAATGTTGATACGAAGCACACAGTTCAAATATAGCACAAATGTTCATACGAAGAACGTCACCCGCCATTACGCCAAACCGCTGTTATCGGCTGCCCTTCTTGTTAGTTCAAGTTAAAGATGTCCTTAACTTTGTTGTCGGATAGTAGGTTTACAAATAGTTTTTTGCTGTGTTCTTTTTCTTGGAATGGTTGAGTTTTAAAAAGGTCGGCATATTTGATTTCTGTCAAGTCATTTAAATCGTTTGACTTGTCAGGTGCTACTTCTGAAATTCGTTTTAAGTATGAAGTGTTGAATTTCAAATTTTCCTTGTCCACCCAACCTGCTTGAATAAATGCTTTTGTTTTTTTGTCGCAACGACACGGATTTGATTTGTTGATAAGCCCACATTTGTTATTCATAAATTGGTAAAGGTCTTTTCTTGCTCTTGAAAGTCGTTGGCGGAAATTGTCTTTGGAAATGTCAAGCATCTCAGAGCCGATTGTGTGGTCTATACCGAATATTTCACCAAGTATATAAACAAGTCGTTGCTCTCTGTCAAGGCACAGAAGCATACCACTCATACAACCAATTTTTGCATCTTCAATAAATTCTTTAATTTCTGATTTTTCAATTATTGAAAGTTCTATGTCTTGCATTTGGTCCAGTTCTTTTCCGTATTTAGAAAACGATGTTATATAATCTTCCAACCAATACGTTTTCATTTTTAAGAAATGGTTGAAAGTTATGCGATAAAGCCAAGTTCTAAAATTACTTTCGCCTTTAAAATTGGCAAGGTTTGTTATTACCTTAATTAAAACTTCCTGCGTGATGTCTTCGGCATCAAATGGACTTAAAGTCATTTTCAAAGCAACATTGTAAATGTAATGTTGATGTTTCTTAACCAATGTTTCCAGTGATGATTTAGAACCGTCCTTTGCAGAAGTAATAAGTTCTATATCGTCTCTGTCGTTGTATGCTGTATGAAATGGATTTTTCACTTTTTCTTTTTGAATTTAAGCAAAACATTTTGATACGAAATATCTAAAAGATGTTTTACAGTATCTGTGTTGTTTGCTGTTGGGTTGTTAATAGCTACCCAACCCAGCCAAGCATAGATTGGGTGAGGCATTAGGACATCAAGTTCGGTGAAATCAAAGTCGTAATTTATGATACCACCTTTTGCTGGGCGTTTTGGAATGTTGCCAAACAAATTTTGACAATACTTTTTTCCAATTCCAATACTTAGTCTATAAATGCCGTCTCGGTCAAGGTTTGAAGCCTTATCGTTTGGTCCATCGCTTTCCTTAATAGTCGTAAAATAAATGCCTTTGGGCAACGAATTATCAGGATTGTAAAAAAAGCTACGCTCTCGATATGCGTCTGTTACAATTATATCCTGATAGTTCGTTAAAATCCAATTTTCTAATTCTTTTGCTGTCATTCGTTGTTTAGCATAGGATTAGTTAAATCCATTTTTACTGAATTAAAATCAATTTTTTCCATAAAGGGAATTACTGCTTCTGTTTTTTCGGCAAGTTTCATTGCTTGGCTGTGGCTCTCTTTATTTGTCCAATAAACAATGTCAGTCCAAAGTGTGTCGCCCGATTGTGTAAGCGTTCGTTTAATAAATCCTTCCTGTCTTTTCAGAAAGTCGTTTTGCATCTGTTCAGCCGATTTTACAAAGTCAGCACTTGAAACACCATTGTTTAGTTTGAAGGTGGTAATTTCCACCAGTCCAACTGTTTGTTTTTGTTCTGTCATAACATTATGATTTTCTGTTTTTGATTGATTGCAAGCCGTTAAACTTGCAATGGTCATTACTGTTAAAATTGTCTTTTTCATTTTTGTCAAATTAGATGATTTAACAGTTAGATACTCAAAATGTCAGAGTGTGACAGTTGTGTCTAGTCGGTGTTTTAGGGTTGCCGATAACGTTTTGCAAGTTTAACTTGTGCCCGCTTTTTTGCACTAATTTCCGCCCAAGTACAAACATAAT
>NZ_JBHULV010000031.1:0-8237 GCF_042684645.1 Pedobacter alpinus | reverse complement strand
GGAATCATCAAACATTCGTTTGTTCATAGTTTCAAATTTAATGTGTTTATATTAAATCAGACTTTAAAATCCCTCTAGTCAAAGGTAGCAACTCCAATTGATCATTGTTCAATGAGCTGGAGTACTGACGAATGTTCTTCTTTTTATGATAATGAGAATTTTACCATGCAATGGTGTATTATTTCAGAAAGTCTACGCTTGTCTGGTCACTCAAAAGGACCTCACGGATATGGTGCTATTTGGGGAGGAGTTAATGCCTCATACCATCACAATCTGCTGGCTCACCACGATAGCCGAACTCCACGTTTCGGACCAGGTGATAAATTTACTGGAAAAGACAGAACTGATGCTAGAAATAATGTGTTCTATAATTGGAATGGTAATGGGAGTTATGGTGGTGAAGCAATGGGGATAAACCTCGTAAATAATTACTATAAACCCGGTCCTGCAACATCTGCAAGGGTAGCAAACAGAATTATTTCTATCAGCGTGAAAGACGGTAAAAATGGGTTCAATCAAATTAAGGATATATGGGGAAGGTATTACATTGTCGGAAATTTCTTTCCCGAAAGTCCGAAAGTCACCGCTAACAATTGGGACGGAGTTCAGGTAGAAGGCAGTGAGAGAACGGAGGTCGAATCTAAAATACCTATAATTACTTCTGCTACACAAACTTTTGATGCTAAAAAAGCCTATCAACAAGTACTTGCATATGCGGGATGTAGTAAAGTGAGAGATGAGGTGGACAAACGGATCATTGAAGAGACCAGAAAAGGGACGGCTACATTTGTAGGGAGAAGTCCATTTAATGGAGAAGGAAAAAGTAAAGGTTACCCCAAAAAAGGTATCATAGATAACCAGTTAGACCTGAAACCAGCGGATGCCTCAGCTAATTGGAGCCCATGGCCAACTCTTACTTCCCGCCCGGCACCCTTAGATACGGATAACGATGGAATGCCGGATGATTGGGAGAAAGCGAAAAAGCTTGATCAGGGTGTTGCTAACTCTTCAGGAAGAGAATTAAGCGAGGATTACGATAATCTGGAAGTTTACCTTAATGATCTGGTAAGTTTTATCACGGACAATCAGTATAAGTAATACAGCTCTTTTGGTATTTCTTTCTATTCCTTAGACGAAAAAGGCTAATAAAGAGTGGGGAGGAAGTAAAATCTTATTTTTTGCGTAAACGACCACTAAATCAAAGCTGTAATGCTCAAAAGACAACTGATAGTAACGGTTAGGAGATGCTTGAGTTTGCTGTGCATACTGATGCAGAAGAAGTCTATACGGGTAGCGAACTAAAGAGTAGTGATCAATGTGACTCAATGTAAATTAAATGGGGGCACCGTTAGCTACAAGCAGATGTTTTTTAATAATCAAACCTACAACCGCAAAATAAATTTTAAGAACAGTGATGAAAAAATACAAGCCTATAACCCAAAAGGATATAGCAGACGCTCTAGGTTTATCCATATCGACTGTATCAAGGGTTTTGAATAATGTCTACGGAATAGGAGATACGACGAAAAAACTAGTGTTAGATTACGCTAAAGAAACAGAATACGCTCCTAATCCTATAGCATTACGCCTAAAAAAATGTCGTAGCTTTTCTATAGGGGTAGTGGTCCCTGAGGTAGCTAGCAGTTATTTTTCAGAGGTTATTAATGGTATAGAATCCAGTGCCTACCGTAAAGGATATCATGTCATCGTAACCCAAACTCATGAATCCACTAGGCGGGAGATGATTAATATACAACAGCTTGTTTATCAATCTATTGATGGTATTTTGGTTTCATTGTCTTCCGAAACCGTTGATATTTCACATTTTAAAGCATTAAAAGAAAAAGGTACTCCTTTGGTATTCTTCGATCGGGTACCAAAAGATATGGATGTGACCAAAATCGCTGTAAATAATTTTCAGGGAGCTTTCGAAGCTACGGAATATTTAATTCGATCAGGTCATAAAAAAATCGCACATCTCACAAGCTGTGCAAACTTGATGATTACTGATGAAAGGCTGAATGGATATAAAGCAGCTCTGAGTAAATATTATGTCCAGTTTAATGCTAACTATTTCTATTGCTGTGAATCTCACGGCAATGTTAATTTTGAAGTCGAAAAAGCTGTAATTCATTTTATGAGCTTGAGAGAGCGACCTGAGGCGATTCTTACTGTAGGAGATAAAGTAAGTGTAAGCTGCATAAAAGCGCTGAATAAATTTGGTTTTAAAATACCACACGATATTTCGCTTGTTGCCTTCGCAAATATTACTGAGGCAGATATGTTTAAAACACCCCTTACTACAGTAAGCCAACCCGCTTTTGAAATTGGAAAGCTCGCCGCAGACAAATTAATTAAACAAATAGAGGATAAATTGGCTTGTACAGAATTTGAGACGAGTATTTTAACGACGAGTTTTGACAGACGTTCATCTGCGAAACTAAATTTGATTCGTTAGCAACAATTCAAAAATCGTCTTTTTTGTGCTTTACACATTTTTTTGTACAGTATCTTCCAAATTAATTATCGAACTCAGGTTATTAGACGGTTTTCGACTATTTATTTACCGATAGACCCTAACTTCGAAAATTTACGAAAAAGAAAGCCCGACACAGTAAGGTGGCAGGCTTTCTATATTAACTTATCATTGATGAGTTAATGTCGGAATTAAAATAGTACCTGCTTATCTCATAAAGTTCAACAGGTACCATTATTAATTAATAACCGGGGTTTTGATCAGCTTCGGTAAGTGCTTCATTCATTATAATAGCATCTTGTGGTAGCGGCCGATACAAGAATTTATCTTCAAACGTGACATTGTTCCGTTCATAGTCAGCGTTATATTTTTCAAGCATATACCTTAACATTTTTATGCGCCTCAAAAGGGGCCACCTACCATTATACTCACCAAGCTGCTCTTTTCCGGTCTCAATCAGATAGGCTTCGAGTGCTGCTGTTTTATCCGTTACTCCGTTTAAAGCGTTGGTAAGCTCGGTGCCCGTAGCGTTAACCTTATTTCCTGGTCTGTTTATCACCTGTTGCACCACACCTCTTGCTTCATTTATCTGATTTAAGGCTATACAAGCTTCGGCTTTAAGAAAATAGGTCTCAGCAACCCGGGCAAGTACAATGTCCCTAACACTTGCCGCATAATCCAAAGTGCTTTCCAATGCGTTTTCAGGTGAATCGAACTTTTTGAAAGCCGGTATGCGTCGATCAGTAGCGCCCCACACTTCTTGATTATACTTATCTCTGTTAGCCCAAATAGGGAAGAAAAGAAATCCTGTGGCTAGGTTTTGTGTGCCACCCAGCTCCTGAGTCCAGACCTGTCTGTCAGCGTCAGTTATTGTGGTCTTGTTTGGGTCAGTTATTACAGGATAGTAATTGATTATTTTACTGGTTTTAGTACCGTAAAAATTGAAATAATCTTGATAGGTAACCCACATGAAGTTATACTGGTAGCGGCTGTCGTTCAGCTGGAAACTCCTGTGTATATGATGGGCGGGGACAAAAGCGTCTCTGCTTCTTTTTATACTTGCACCAGCCCCACCGGAATATACAGTAAACAAAGAGCTTTGTTCATTTCCTCCACTTCTTACATTTTTTATGGAGTTGAGAGCATATTGTACTGTAAACAAAAACTCCCGGTTGTTTTCACCCGCCTGAGTCCAAAGATTTGCGTAAGGAATATCAATTGGACCACGGGCTGCAATTACAGCATCAGCATAACTTTTCGCTTTTGTGAAATCTGCATCTGAATTTAAATCCCACCCTCTAGTTAGGTGCACCTTAGCTAGGTAGTGGTTCACGACATCTTTGTTAATTCGCCCAGGACTTAGGGTTGACATTACACCAGTGAGGGCGGTTTCCATTTCTGTAATAACAAAGTTATAACTGTCTGCCAACGACGATCTCGGGATACTAATCCGGGGGCTTGCTGTAAACTCTGTATTAATAACTACTCCGCCAAATTGCTCAATTAATAGAAAATGATAAAAGGCTCTTAAAAATTGCAATTCGGCTTTATATTGACTTCTCTCAGTCGCACTTATAGTCTGCTGCGGAAGATCGTTATAGTGTAGTCCGGCATTAACAGTCTGAATCGCCGCATAAACTCTTGTGTAAAAACTTTTTACATCTGAATTATCAGGGATCAGCGCTTGATAGCGATATAATGGGCCTCCTGGGTCTTTTCCTTCGGTATAGATATCAGTGCCTGCCAGTTGAACTGTAGGCACTCCTCCATAGATATCTCGAAGGGATGAATAAGAGGCTGCTACAAGCGTTTTATAGCCGTCAGCTGTCTTATAGAAAATCTCATTTGTTATCCCGCCTTTGTAGTCCTCTATGAGGACATCATTGCATGAGCTGAGGCAGATAAAGCAGCTGCTAAAAAAAATATATAATGCTTTTTTCATTTTAATAAATTTAAATTGGTGTTTCATTAGTTAATAAATCCAATATTTTTCTTTTGGGTGCGTATTTAAAATTATAAACCAAAATTAACGCCAAATTGATACGTTACAGTTGATGGCCCGTTACCTTCATTAAGCCGTGTCGTAGCATATTCAGGGTCGTAACCTTCATACTCAGTAAAGACAAACGGGTTCAGAATATTCGCATAAACACGAAGTCGATTTACTCTCATTTTGTCTAGAAATTTTTGGTTAAAAGTGTATCCTAGGGTTATATTTTTTACTTTTACAAAGGAAGGGTCTTTGTAATAAGCATTACTGCCGTAAAAAGCCCCACCACGTTCAAAATAATTCGGATATTTCCCTACATGTTCTTCAGTAGTCTTTTTGTATTTGACGTCTATAGGTTGTCCGTTGGTGTTAAATACAAAATTACCCCAGTCTGGTACAACGGTCCCAGCAGGAACGTAGTAATCAAAATTTTTCAGTTTCTGTGTGCTGCGACCGTTAAAGTCTAAGTAAGCTCTAGCGAACTGATCGTCAATTAGCAAACCTTGTCTGGTATAAAGATTAAAGGAGAAATCCCATTTCTTAAACTGCATGCGAGACATAAAGCCACCACTCCAGGTAGGATCAGACGATCCGAGAACAACCCGATCCTCTGGTGTCAACCTACCGTCACCGTTTGTGTCTGCTACTTTTGCTTCACCCGGAATGGCGGTATAGTTTGAATATACAGTTTTTCCAGCGTCATATTCAGCCTGCGTCCAGACTCCTAAAAATCTATAGTCAAATTGTACGTTTATAGGTTGTCCGATGAAACGTTTTTCTCCGGGGACATCCTCTTTTTTGCCATATAGCTCAACTATCGCATTCCTATTTCGGGTAAAATTGAAACTCGTACTCCAGTTAAAATTTCGACCTTTAATGTTAACAGTATTTAAGCTGAGCTCAATACCTTTATTGCTTATGGAACCAACGTTATCTGTCATTTTATCTACTCCGCTTTCAATAGCCAGAGTTCTTTGAGACAATAAGCCGGATGATAATTTATCATATAACTCAACAGAGCCACTAATCCTGTTTCTAAAGATATCAAAATCTAAACCTAAATTTGACTCACGTGTACGCTCCCAGGTTAGATTAGGATTTACAGGGCCTCCTGGGCCAAACCCAGACCATAGGGTGGAGCCGAAATTGTACAGGACAGTATTGCCTATATTAGGGGACAGTTGCGTGATGTAAGGGTTTATATTATTATTACCTGAATTACCGTAACTAAATCTAAGTTTAAGATTATTAACCCATTCAATGTCCTTCAAAAAGGATTCTTCCGACAATCGCCATCCTAAAGCAAATGAAGGAAAAGTAGCCCATCTTCTTCTCAGCTTAGAACTTCCATCAGTACGCAACGAAGCCGTTAGATAGTATTTTCCCATATAGTCGTAATTTATTCGGCCCATATAGGATAGTAAATTAGATTCCGAATAGGCGGAAGAACTGTTCGCGGGATCAAACACGCCACTTTGTAAATTATACCACTGAGAAGCGTAAGGCAGGTTCCTTGCTGCATAAGTTACACCTTCAGACCGGGTAGAGTACAAACTGAATAGCCCCGTTGCCCAGATATTGTGCTTTTCGTTTAAAACCTTCCGGTAATTAACGGTATTATCTAAAGTATATTCGAAAATCTCATCATTTTCTGTGCGACCGCTGCGGGTGGGGTCAGGTATGAGCCCGAGATAAATATCTTGCACAATGTCAGAAAATTGACCAATTCTATTACGGTAAAAACGTGGCTGAAAGGCACTTCGAATATCCAGTCCCTCGATAGGACTAACTTCCAAATAGGCACTAGCTAGCACATCACCTCTTCTTCTTTCATTTTTGGAGGTGGTAATAGTGGCGAGGGGACTTCTGGTTCCTGTAAACCCTCGGTTAGATTGAATATTCGGCTCGGCTCCTGGCTGTACAACCACGGTCCCGTCAGGATGGTACGGTGTGAAAAACGGAGCCATCTTGTCAAGATCTGAATAAGCCTGTCCAGATCCTAGATCGCCTGTTATCTGTGATAAATTTATTGTCGCACCAAGTTGGAAATATTTCGATGGCTTATGATTAAGGCTCGCTTTAATGCTATAGCGGTTGAAATATTCCTGAACAAAGTTACCCACTTCGTTTTGATAGCCCACTCCGAAATTGTAACTTAAGTTATTTGCTGTACCAGAAGCGTTCAAATAATGATTTTGTTGCTGACCATCTCGCTGCAAAAGGCTTTGCCAATCTGTATATTCCTGGTTATAAAGCCGTGGAGCCACCACAGGAGCGCCTGTTGTGCCATTAGTATGACTCATAATAGCCCTTCCGGGATCCATGTTTTCCCTGAACGTTTTTGTAGCTCTGTTAAACTCCACGTATGCATAGGCCCGATATTCAGCCCAATCACGACCATCCATAAATTCCGGCAAGCGGCCCTCTGCAATATTCCTGCTGCCAAAGTAGCCATCATAAGTAAGATTGAGTTTTCCCGGCTTTGCGTTTTCTGCTCTCTTAGTGGTAACTATAACAACTCCGTTTGAGCCCCGAGATCCATAGATGGCCGTAGATGAAGCATCTTTTAACACATCTATACGGGCGATGTCAGAGGGGTTTAAAAAGTCTATATCAGAGGTGACAATCCCATCCACAACATAAAGTGGATTTCCTCCTGCCAGGGAATTTTGGCCTCTGATCTGAATGTTAAAACCTGAACCGGGTTTCGCTGAATTTTGTCGAATCTCTACCCCTGCTACGTTTCCCTGAAGCGCTTCCATCACAGAGGTCGTTCCACGTTCAGCTATTCTCTCGGCAGACACAGAGCCTACAGCTCCTGTCACATCCGCCTTTTTCATGGCTCCGTATCCTACTACCACTGCTTCCTCCATGGCTATCGCATTATATTCCAGCGTCACATTAATAGAGGTTCTCTCTGAAACTTGGACTTCCTGGGTCTTCATGCCTATAAATGAAAACACAAGAACCCCGTTCTCAGGAACATTTGAGATTGCGTATCGCCCATTCGCATCTGTTATCGAGGCGTTGCTTGTACCTTTTACCGTTACGGAGACCCCTGGCAATGGAACGCCATCCGAATCTAAGATTCGCCCACTGACGATAATGTCCTTTGCCTCAAGTGTGTTAATCACTGACCTTCCATTTGTTAAAGTAAATGCGGAGGTCGTTCCTGGAGAAACCAAAATTTGAAGGAGAAGCCCTGCAGCTCCGATTCTTCTAATAAGTTTTTTAGGCTTACTTAATTGTTTTTTTTTCATTGTTTATAATTGTTTGGTTGATGAATATTCGGAAAAGGTATTGAGTTACAAATTCCGATTTCTTATAGAACGAATGTAAAAGAAAAATATAATAAATAAAAATAATAATAAATGAAAAATATAATAAATAATAAAAGATAAAAATAGACATCTCTAGATTTGAAACAAAAATTATTAAACCTAGTCTTCAATTATTGAATTTCGATATATGCGTTCTATTTCGATTTATATGGTAAACAGAAAAGTATGAAGGGGAGATTTAGAAAGTGAAAATATTTTGTGTATTGTTCGTGTTTTTCGTTCTTTAAAAGAGTAATAATTAGTACATATCTTTCTCTGCATCGGGAAGTAAAACTGCTTATTTAAAGCGAATTACTGGTGTGTTTTAAATATTGCAGAATTTTTTACGAGCTTAGGATTTAAATTGTTAGGATATTAAGTTTAACCCAAATTACGCAATAGAAAGTTGAAAGGGATAATCAAAGTTGGTAGTTTGCCCCCAAATACCCAT
>NZ_JBHULV010000030.1:0-13683 GCF_042684645.1 Pedobacter alpinus | reverse complement strand
TCAATCACTGGAAACCACCATTATCTGACAGCATTTAATACGGCGTTTTATATCTAAATTGGTATAAAACCATAGTTTGGCTAAAAGCGATGAGTAGCAGTCAATCTGTTAAATTTTATCAAAAAAATCAGTTTGAAGTTATTGATGATATGATTCTTCCTTATGAATTTATGAAAGATGAATTTAGAAAAATTGTGACCATGATTAGAGAAATTTAGCAAGCTACAAGATAAAATTTACCCCTAAAAAAACTTACTAAATCCTTCGCTCCTTACCTTCCATTTTCCGTTTTTTGGGAAGCCTACGTTTTTAGTTTGGTTGCCATCCCAACCACCGCACATTAATGCTATTGCCGTAAGTAATCCACCATTTCCAGGCAAATAAATGGTTAATCGCCCATCTTGATAATTATGTCCGTTTGGTAAATAAGTGTTGGTCGTTACTGGCATCAATAAAGCATCAATCGCTTTTTCAGGCATTCCTAAGCGAGCGGCAGTCATGGCTGTCATCGGGAAATCCCAACCCCAGGTTTCGTTCCAACTCCAATCTTTCATGATAAGGTTAAAAGTATTTTTCATGATTACGCTATCCACTAAACCTGTTTGAGGCAACATCCCAAAAGCACCTAAAACAGATGGATGATCGGTTTTAAATTCGGGATTGGTGTATGAGTCTTGTGCGCTTTCAGTAGCTAAATAAACATCATTTAATATTGGTAAAGGCGCAATTTTATCAATCACTTCTTCCCACTTTTCGTTTTTAGGCATTCCTAATCTTGTCCTCCAATTTTGAGCAGTTTGCAAAGCCCATTTCCAGTAGGCAAGCTCATAAGCTGGGTTAAAAGTTTGTTCAGCTTTGAAGCGTTCTTGAGCTGGAATTAAAACCGGACCCAAATCATATCTGTTTGTTTTTGGATTGAGATGAGCAAATGAAGCCATAAAATCTGCGCTAGCAAAAACAATGTCTTTATACTTTTCTAAAACCGCTTTAGTGGGTTTGTCTCGATATAATAATTCGGCATAAGTAATGGGATGAGGCTGTTGCCAAACCAGCATAGCACCAACACTTGAAGGCACTTCCGCACCCTCATTATCCGTCATTTTTTGCCATCTCACTCCATCAAAACCTTGACGTTTAGCAATAGCTTTTGCCCCTTCCATAGCTTTAAAATACCAATCGGTACTTTTTTGTAAAATGTTAGCCCTGCCCCATAAAGCAAAATGGACGCTGTGCCACCAATGCATTTCTAAATGCGGTTTTCCAAACCAACTGTTATAAGTTAAACCTGTTTCTTGTGGTGGATAATTGCCTGCACATTGTATTTTAGTTAAATATTGAGACAAAACTATTCTTCGCTCTAGCTCATTTGCTCTTTCATCTGTACTTCCTGTAAAATCTACAGCAGCACCACTTTCCCAAAAATTTTTCCAAGTTTTTTGATTTACTTTTGCGATGCTTTTAAAAGATGAATTATCAATTTCATCCTTTTGAGCAAAAATAACTGAAAGTTGAAAGGATGTTTTACTTTCATCAGGACTAAGGATAAACTCATGTTTTTTCTTTTCAACAATTTGAGCATTTCCATCCCAATTTAATTGCGTGAAATATTGAGTTCCATCTAATTGATGTTTTATTTTAACTGATGAATTGGTTTGAGTAATGATTTGAGTTTGATGCTTTTCTTCCTCTCCATAATAATTGCCAAAATCAGCCCATTGTCCTGTAGGATAAGGATATTTGAGCTTAATTTTTAGCTGTCCTTTTTTGATTAAAGCCGATTCAACTTCTACCAAAACACCGTCTTGCTTTTGATTTCCTATCGTGATAACAGATACCTTTTCCCCATTAATTTCATAAACCGAGGTAATTTTACCAGTAAACATATTTAGCTCTTGATGAATTTTCTTAATATCGGTAATTGTTAAAACATCTCCCCTTTCATTATAAAACTCAAAACCTAAATTACCTAGCTGTAAACGATGAGAATTTTGGCGAAACCAATTCGAAGCGTTTTTATTTCGCTCTGTGGTTGAATTCTGAACTGCATAAGTTACCTGCCTTCCATATTGATTATAAGCTTTTAAACTTTCCTCCTGTTTGTATCCAACGGTATCTTTAAAACTATCCCATCCCCATTCAGATTGTGTGCCTAACGGAACTCCTTTAGCAAAAAAAGTAGGAAATGATTGCAAGCCTGTTACATCAACTGTAAATGCAAATTGGCCATTTCCAAGACTTAAAGAGGATAGTGAATCTACTTTTTCAATTACTATAGAATGGCGTTCTACTAATTTCTTTCTGTCAATCTTTTGAGCAAAAGCAGAAATGATTGTTAATCCTAAACAAAATATAACTAGTGTTCTTTTCATTTAAAATATACTCTTAAAAATAATTGCATTTATTTTAAAATGTAGCTTGTTTTCTATTAATAAATTTGGAATTAAACATTTAAAGAATATGTTATGGTAAGTAATTCTCTGTAATATTTACCCCAGTTTAAGTGCTATTTTTGAAATTATAATGAAGTGTTTAATTTAAAAAAATCTAGCCAAATGATGTTGTCTAATCAATTTTCAACATTTTATTAGTATAAATTTTATTTTTATCGTAAATATTTAATATATAAACACCTTTTTTAATATTCTTTAACCAACTATTTAAAAATGTTTCTAAATACTCAACAGTACCTGTAGAAATAACAATTTTCTTTCCTTCTAAATTGATCAATTCTAATTCTAAATTGTTGTTTTTAGACGTTAAATTAAAATTGATTTTATCCTTAACAGGATTTGGATAAATCCCTAAAGACTCTTTAACTAAATTTTTAGGCTTAATTGAGGTAGTTAATTGACTAGCATAAACAATATTTGGAACTGGTGCTGGCTGCATTCCAGTACCTAAAAAGAAACTTGGATGTGGCGGTTGGTTATAAGCCGTATTTTGCCAAGCAACCGCAGTTCTGTATTGTGTGTCATGCATTAAAGTGTAAAGTTTTTCAGTGGTAGGGATAGTCGTAGTGAACAATAGCAAATTTCTACTATCAGAACTTCTATAAATCAGTTCTTCTCTCCAATCCCCTAAAATATCAGCAGTTAAACCCGGTGTTGCTTTTGTTCCATTATTTGAAGCAGCATTTCCGAAATTGTTAATGGTTAGTAAACGCTCTGTATTTTTAGTAGTTGTGTTCCATTTATCTAAACGAGTGCCGTCTAACAATTCTCTACTTAAATCTCCATCCCACCAAATGGCAAAATTTACAGAAGGTCTTACTGTACCTACCTGAACACCTTTATTGGTATAAATTCCGGTTCCGGCTGTTCCCCACATTTCATAACCAGGATACTGCGGATCTATATCAGCTGCTAAAGCTCTACCAACATCTCCAGTTGCTGGTACACCCCAAATTAATTCTCCAGTTTTTGCATTCCTTAATGCCAAGCCTAAACCAGCGTAAGAGCTAGGGTCTTCATAACACATCCAAACTTCTAGACCAGGTAAAGTGGTATCCATATCACTAACATGTAGCGCATCTCCGTGTCCTCTTCCGTTTGACCATAAACCATTTCCTTTATCGTTTATAGTACTTGAACCATTAAATATCTCATCCTTTCCATCCCCATCAGGGTCTGCGACACTTAATTGATGATTTCCTTGTCCGAAATAAGGAGCATTTCCTGCACTATTGGTATCAAAAACCCATTTTTGAGTTAATTCTCCGTTTCTCCAATCCCATGCTACCCTAACTTGGCGTGTATAATAACCTCTACCCATAATTAAACTTGGTTTTGCCCCATCAACATAAGCAACCGCAGCAGTAAACCTGTCAACTCGGTTTCCATAATTATCTCCCCAAGATGAAACAGCACCTCTTGCAGGAATATAATTTTTTGTGGCCATTGCGGCTCCGGTTAAGCCATTAAAAACGGTTAAAAACTCAGGACCAGTTAAAACATAACCATTAGTGTTTCTAAAATCTGCGTTTGCATTTCCAATTACAGTACCAACACCATCAATTGTACCATCTGCAGTTTTACAAGCCACTTCGGCTTTGCCATCTCCATCTAAATCATACACCATAAATTGAGTGTAATGCGCACCAGCTCTTATATTTCTGCCTAAATCAATTCGCCATAATCTTGTTCCGTTTAGCTTATAAGCATCTAAATAAACATTACCAGTATAACCAGAATGTGAATTGTCTTTTGCATTAGATGGATCCCATTTTAAAATGATTTCATACTGTCCGTCTCCATCTAAATCGCCAACGCTGCAATCATTAGCAACATAATTGTAGGCTTCTCCTGTTGGAGTTAAGGCACTAGGAGGCGGAGTTAAGGGAATACTCAAATAATTTTGAGCCCAAATATTTGCTGGTGCCGATTCTTGTTGTTCAACTCCGTTTAAAACGGGCTTTATGGTATAAGTACTATTTGTCGAAGTATTATCTTGATAATTTGTTGAATTGGTAATAGGTGTTGAATTTAGCTTCATTCCTCCTCTATATACATTGAAACCGATATTTGTTGGATCAGTACCAAACATACGCCAACCCACATAAACCATATTTGCTGATGTTCTTACAGCCACAACGCCTCTATCTAATCTTTCAATTTGCCTTGGTGTAGTTACAATTTCATCAGGTGCTGGTGGCGGTGGAGGAAGATTTGAAAACAACCTTACAACAGGTACTACAACTGAAGATGAATTTGCTTTTGTATAAACGATGTATTGCCTTCCATTATCTGCGATTTCAAACGAAAGATTGCTGCTTGGTTCATCAATTCCGTTATTTACACTCACATTGGTTAATTCGCTCCATCTGGTATCATTATCAATTAATTGAAAAACACGAGAAACTGAGCGACCAGAACCATTAGAAATGGCATCAATAAATGAAGTATAAACATCACCATTATTAGCTGTTATCAATTTGATATAACTGGCATCACGAGTAGAAACCACTCCTAATAAAGACCAAACATTAGTAGTTTGATTGTATTTTAAATAGGTAGCTCGATTACTATTTGCTGCATTGAAAAACCCAATAATTAAGTTTTTATCTCTATCTAAAGTTAAACTTGAGTGGCGAGCAGCGGAATAAGCCCCAGAAACTGCCTCATTAATAGACTGATAGGTAGTTGCACCAGATGTTACTGTATTTGCAGTAATTGCAATTGAAGCCCAAGCATTATTTTTGAATGCAAATACTTTTAAAGAATTGGTTGTTCCACTTCCGCCTAAAAAAGCCGCATAAATAGCTCCGTTTGCTTGGTCAATTGTTAAGCCTAAACCCGTAGCTCTATCAGCAGACAAAGTTGCGCCACCTACTATTTCCCAAGCAGTGCCATTGTATTTTTTTACTGATGCTGCACCAGCATTTGCACCAAAATCAGCATAAATTACATGCGGAACATTGTTTGCATCAAAAGCCATTTGATGGTTAATTGAGGAATTCAATTGCGTTCCGTTAGTTTGTAAAATACTACCTGTTGATACGTATAAATTAGTTGCATTTGCACCTAAAGCTTCCCAAACTGAAGTTGTTTTGTTAAAAGTTTTAATAGCCAATTTATTAGCTCCTGCAGTTGATTGGTCAACATAAGTCACATATAAAGTCTCATTAGGGCTTCTGAATATTTGAGCATAAGCTGCATTTCCGTCTGATACATTTCCGCCAACTGCTACCCAAGCCCCATCCATTAATCTTTTTACTTTAACTATATTAGACTCTGTGTAAGAAACATACGGGATAATAATTTCATTATCGTCTGGCGTAAGATAAGTTGCTGAAGTAATTGAAGAATAGTTTGAAGCTACACTGCTAATTGCTGATGCATCTGTTAATGGATTCCATTGTTGTGCAAAACTTGAAAATATTACGGTAAAACAAATGCAAATTGTAGCACTAATTTTTTTAAAATCGATTGAAAACATAGAATTAAATTGGTTTTTACCGCTTTTTAGTAGTTGGTAAATTAATACTAAAATAGACTATTTAACAACCACTCTCAACCTGCTCCATCCTGCTATTAAAACCTAAACTAATTATTGATTAATATCCTCCCGTTTGATGAAAAAACAAATAGATATTTTAAAAAAATTTTAGATTTCAATTTTTTTTATAAAAATTTGCGTCCAATATCATCACTAAAGCACTCTTGGGTTATTGTATTAATCTAATTTAACCCCAGTTGAATTCTTAACGTCAACCGTAGATTTGTCTTTTGAAATGATAGTAACATCTTTAATGATCCAGTCTCTTGCAAAGCTTATATTACCTGCAGTTTCTACCTCTAAATCAAGATTATTTAAAGTAAAGTTTACTATTGGAGAACCATCTAAACCAGCTATGTTAAATGCTCTTTTTATCCCAACACCTCGGATATTACTAATGTAAACATCTTTAAAAACAGGAATTCCTTTTTCTGCTGGCTCAACCTTATTTAGCATTTTTTGCCAATGAACAGGAACTTTATCGTACTCGTATTCTTTTGGTAAAGTTGAATAACTGTATGATGGATTCCAGTTTTTACCGATTTGGAAAGCTGTACTTACGCTATCCATTCTTAAATTCTTGATGTAAATATCCTCTAGTCCTCCGCCTCTGGTTAAAGCCGATTTCATATTGATACCATTAGAAGTTCCTAACCCAGTTAGATTCTTAACCAAAACATGCTTAATCGTTCCAGAGGTTTCACTTCCTAAAGTGATTAAACCTGAACCTTTTCTGGCGATACAATCCTTGATAACCACATACTCGGTTGGGCGATTTACTCTTAAACCATCCCAATCTCTACCTGCTTTTAGACAAAAATTATCATCATTACAATCAATATCACAGTTTTGAACCAAAATCCAACTTGACGAATCAATATCAACGCCATCTGTACTTGGGCCTTTACCGTCAATATTATTTCTAATTACTAATCCATCAACCGTTACATATTTGCTATACAAAACTTGTACGCTCCAAAACCCAGCTTGACGGATATTGAAATCTTTTAATTGAATATTTTCTCCGTTTTGAACCAACACAGTTCTTGGTCTTTGCGCATCATAATCAACAATCCAGCGTAAAGCTTTAGCTTCGTATTCTTTCCTCATGCTCCAATACAATTCCCAAAAAACCTTTCCTTGAGCATTGATTAAGCCTTTTCCCTCTATGGCTGCATTTTTTTGATCGATGATGTTTAACAGAGCAGCCGGCCATTTCATCTCCATCCCTGCAATACGAGTGTCGATAATTGGATAGTCTTTAATATTCTGACTACCCAATAATTCTACGCCTTCATCTATTTTAAATTTTACTTTGCTTTTGATAAATAAAGAACCTGTTAAATATTTCCCAGGCTTCAAAACCACTATTCCACCACCTTGCTCGGCACAGGCATCAATTGCTTTTTGTATGGCTTCACTTGTTAGCGTTAAACCATCAGGATTGGCACCAAAATCATTGGCTACAAATTCTTTCTTCTTAAACTTCAGCTTAGCTGAACCTACTTTTTTAGCCCATTTTGGGTCTTTTTCATCGGCGAAAGCCAAAGAAATTGTTAAACTTAAAAAGCAGATAAATAAGGTTTTAATGGGTTGTTTAAAATTCATTATAGCTATTGATTAGTCAGTTAAAACATTCACTTTTGGCATTACAAAATTGTTCACTTTATCTGATGGGGCTAAGCCGAAAAAGAAATATAAAGTACGTTTTTGTTCACCTGTAAACTCATTCGTTTCTCCGGCTGGGCCATACATTTGCGGACGAGGTGTAATCCTCAAACCCAATTTACTACCTATTGCAGGAATGCCTTCTAAAAAAGAAATGTCTCCTGTTGGCAGTTGCGGATGAGGCTCAATTCCTGTTAAACCGTAAAAATCGAATAGCCTTACAAATAAATCTTCTTGAGGAGTAGCAATGGTAAATTTACCTTCAACGGTGTTCATTTGTATCCAATTGATGTTGGAATAATATCCTTTAAACTCTGGAAAAATCCATGGATAAGAACCTGTTTGAGTGCTATTATTAAATTTCTCCCAAGTATTATAAGTCACGCCTTGAAGACGGTTTTTCCAAACTCGGTATGGACCATTTCCTAAAAATTTAGCGCCTAAAACGTAGTTTTCAGGATAATCAAAACTTATCCCAGCAAAAATATGCTTTCCATTTAAGGTAAAACTATAATCCATTTGAAGCCATCCGCTTGGGTGCATTGTCCATTTAATGGCTTTCATAGCACCTGTATAATTGGCTTCAATAACGATATTTTCGCCTTCTTCTTTATGAGTAAGAGAAACGAAAGTAGCGTCGCCACTTACCAAAACCGGCCCATTTCCAAAAGATATTGGTGCACTTTTATCATTTGCTAAACCAACAATTTTTCCTGTCTTTTTACTAAAGCTTACGCTGATGTCGCCACCCTTAACTGTTAAAATACTGTCTTTTTCAGTAGCAGCAACTTTAGCATTCTTCAGTTTACTTTGCAGTAAATTATTGACCATTTGGACGTTCTGTTGAATTTTCCAAACCCAACGATAAACTTCCTCGCCATGTTGATCAAATGCAGTTAAAGCCAAACCTTGGTATTGTTTCCAATCAGCAGGCAACGGAATTTGGATATTTCCTTTTGCAAAAGGCTCAACATCTGGAGCTACCGCCGTTCCGCTTTTCATCACTTTATATCCCGATTCTTTATCTTCAGGAAGGTAATAGTTAATCAATTCCCAATTCAACTTGCCTTTATTTAGGTTGGTGAAATTGTATCGATTTTCTACCTCAATAGTTCCATCAAAATTATCTGGTAATTTGTTTAACGTGATTTTGTATGGAGAGAAAATCTCTTTAACTGCATTATAGCTTCCCTCCTTTTCACGATGCGGACCTAATAAACCATCAGGAGCGTTAACTCCATTAGGGTCTAACATTCCATTTTTATCTGTTCTTACAATGGCTTCATCAACAAAAGCCCAGATAAATCCACCAGCACCTTTTTTAGCGTTCCAATGCAAATCCCACATGTCTGATAAACCCGCTGCACCAGCACCATCATCCTGAGCATGCATAAATTCGGTTACCATGTAGATATTGGTATCGGCTAGTATTTTTTGGGTGCTGTAATAATCCTCATAGTGGTTTCCATCTATACCATTTATGGCATTTCCCGGACGGTGATGCGCATGAATAACCGTACGATTTGATAAATCATACTTGCCATAATCATCAACTAAATCAAAATTATGACCGCCTTCATTCCCATTGCTCCAAAAAATAATGGATGGATGATTAGCGTCTCTTTTCACCATTTCTTTAACCAATGGCTCACCTGCTTTGGTGCTGTAAGCTTTTTGCCAACCCGCCAATTCGTCTAAAACATATAATCCTAGCGAGTCACAATAGTTTAAAAAAGCTTGATCTGGTGGATAATGAGCACATCTTACTGCATTCATGTTCATACCTTTGATTAGCTTTACGTCGGCTAAATCTAGTCTGGCATTTACACTTCGGCCTGTTTCTGGCCACCAAACATGGCGGTTAACGCCTTTCATTTTAACTTTTTTCCCGTTTACATAAATCCCATCTTGCTTGCGCACTTCAATGGTTCTAAATCCAAACCTATTTTGAGTTTGATAAATAGATTTTCCGGCAGAGCGCAAATAGGTTTTTACCTGATATAAATTAGGCGTTTCGGCAGTCCATAAATTAGGATTGGTAATTTTTGTACTCACTTTTAAAACGGAATCTCCGTTTGTATTTATGGCTTTCGCAGAACCAATTACTTTTCCTTTTAAGTCACTTAACTCAGCAAAAACTTCCGTTCCTTTAACCGGATTCTCAATATGAACATTCATAGCAAAAGAACCATCCGCTTTAGCATCAATAGAAGTCCACTCGATATGTTGTTTTGGAGTAGCTTCTAAATAAACCGGACGATATATTCCTCCGAAAATCCAATAATCGGCCAGACGCTCTGCATTGTTTACAGAATTATCTGCCGACATTTTACTTACTGTAACTTCTAACAAATTAGAAGCTCCATACTTTAATAAAGACCCTATGTTATACTTGAATAAATAAAAAGAACCTTGATGAATTTTCCCTGCTGATTTACCATTAATTTTCACTTCGGTATCAGTCATTGAACCTTCAAAAACAATTTTTATGTCTTTATCTTTCCAGTTTGCAGGGACTGTGAAATTGTATTTGTACAAACCCTTTTCATCGGCAAAGCGAAAGTTTTTACCGTAGGTTACATAGTCTCTACCGTAATTATATTCTCCAAAACCTTGTTGTTCCCAATGCCCTGGGACGTTAATTTTAGTCCAAAAACCTGCTTTTCTACCTCCAGTACACCAAAAATCCCAAGCAACTGTGTTCTCATTATCTTTTCCTGATAAATACTTAATTTCTTTATTAGTGCTGCTTTGCGCCGAAGTACTTAATGAAGTTATCAACAAAAAAGCGAGGTATAAATATCTTTTTAACATAGATGAATTTTATTTTGGGTTGATATAAGTAAGCGGAGTAATTTTAACAGGACCAAGCAAACCTGATGGCTTAACCGTCCAATTTTTAGCAGTAAATAAACCATCTTCACCTCGGTTAACTGGTAAACGTGACGACATGTTAATGTTGTAGAAAATTTTGTAATTCTGGTTGGTTTTATCCATCCAAGAAATACGATTAGCCATAGAGTTTGAAACTAAAAGTTCTAACTTATTTTTTCCTTTCAATTGGCTTTTTTGAATTTCTACTTTATAGTTTGGCCCCATCAAAGTGGCAATTTCTACTCCGTTTAGTTTTACCCTAACGGTTTCTTCAACTTTTCCTAAATCCAATAAATAAGCGGTTGCTTTACCTTTTGGCCTTTTAAAAGTATTGGTATAAGATGCTGTCCCAGCGAAGTTGTCATAATCAGCACCACTTTCTGTCCATGATTTTAAGTTTTCCATTTCTAAAGCTTTTGGTAAAACCGGGCCGCCAGAAATGAAGTTTACTTTCCAAGTTCCAGTAAGCTGATTTCCTTCATTAGCAGCACCAACATAAGCGTAAGAAGCAGTGTTTTCTTCGTTATCAAAAGTTTGTAAAATGCAACTTTCTAACTTATCCAACTGCAAATAAACTTCGGTTCCTTTTTCGGTTTGACGAATTGCTGCATAGCCTTTTTTCTCTGTCATTGGATCAAATAAGGCAATAGATTTTGCTTTGGTAGCTAAAGGCACCCAACCGTTAATCATCTCGGTTCCTTCATTTACAATGAAATAGTATTTACCACCATCAACAGCTCTCCGGATATTGTTTAGGTTCATTTCTTTCATCGTTTCAGGCTCAACCTTAGCAGCTGATAAAAGATTATTTAAATCATTAGATAATAAAATAGAGCCATTACCCAATTTCGCAACCTGATAATTTCCTTCTGTTTTAAAATTTAATTTCGCAATTAAAGCTTTAAAAGCATATCGATTTTCCTTCAAATTGGCTAAACCTGGAACATCCTTTGGTAATGAATTTAAGAAAGTGATGGTAGCACCAGACTCTGCCAATTTCATTAGCTTTTGCAAAGTACCAAAGGGCATATAGTTAGCAGCGGGCACTAAAATGGTTTGGTAGTTTACATCTGCAGTCTTGATTTTACCATTAGCTGCTGATGTATTCATGATTTGCGTATCAGAAATAAAATCAAAGGCATAACCTTTATCATATAAATCATTAGCAGTTTTATCTATACCCAAACCTTTAAAACCTTTCTCAATTCCATCATAATGGATTAACAAAGTGTTACCACGATTTGCATAAGAATCATAAATCGGCAAGTAAACCAAAATATCATTATCGGGTTTACCTGCTTGTAAAAACGATTGTGCATGAGCCATGTAATTATTTAAGGCTTTAAAATCATCCCAAAAAGTATTTTTTGGAGTAAAATGAACAGCAGCATAAAACAACCAGCCTGGCCATTTAGCATCTTGAGGCGTATAGTTTGCTCCATGATAAAAAGTGTGGTTAATTCCGCCTAAAAGAAATAAATCCATTTTCTTTTTCACATCGCCTAATCGGGTTAAAAAATGATCGTTTTCCCAAGTTGCAGATTCCGAAGAAGAAAGTGGCTTACCTGTAACATGAGCTGCCGAAGAAGCAAATTTAATCCTTAAAACATCATCACCTTCTGCCTCTGGAATATCTGTTGCGGCATATAAATCTAAAATGTTTGCTGGCGAACCATGTGCTTGGTTACGAATCAATTTTCCGTTTCCTTTTGACCATCTATGCCATGCTTTGGTGTAATTTTCTAATAATAAATCAGAAACTGTTTCTCTATAATCTGTTAAAACTCTAGTATTTCTATCTTGGTCTTTTGAAAAACCTAACAAGGCGGGAAGTTCATTTCTTAAGTCATAACCTCTTCTAGTTCTAAATTCGTCTAAAAAATCAGGTGTCCAGTTGGCTTCGCCTTGCGCATCGTCAACCTCGTATGAATCATTAAAAAAAGCTCTTAAATAAGATAAATCATATCCTTTAAAAGCATTATCAAAAAAGCTTAAGTAGTTATTTGTTGCAGGAAGAGAAAAGTGGTCAATGGCATAACCTTCTCCACCAGGCCCTGCCCTTTCAACCATTTTACCATGCATTCCTTCAAATAAGGCATATAGGGTCCATTTGCCTTTTGGGGCCGTCCAGTCTAATAAACCATCAGCGCTAATTCTACCAGTTAGGTTAACAATCTCGCCAGCTTCAGAGTAAGCCATTAAGGTTTTCGCCTTTAACTGCTTTGGATATCTTACTTGATCAAAAGCATAACCTTGCAAATTTTTATTAGCTGCAATTGGTTCAACTAATTTATCTATCGTAGTTTTTTCTCCAATAATTCTTAAAATGGTTTTTTGTTGAAATAAAATAGGTTCCTTTAAACGTTCGCCTTCATTTAAGGTATAACTTTGATGTCCAACATATTTACTTGCATCTTCATCTTTTACCCAAGGACCACCAAAAGGCCAACCAGATGCTTGAGCCATATCAATTCCAATATCTAATTTTTTAGCCTCAGCTAAAGTGTAGCCCAACATATCCATCCATTTTGGTGATAAGAAGCTAATGAATTTGCTTTCCTCGCCTTTTACGCCATAAATGGGTGTTATTTCTAATCCTCCTAAACCTACTTTTTGATACTCTTTTAGCATCCATTTTAGGTTTGTAGTATCAACAGCACTGCCTTCCCACCACCATCTTGTCCATGGTTTGTTTTGTTGTGTGATGGTTGGCCATTTTGGCGTTTTAGTAGTTTGAGCTTGGTTTACAAACGGAATAAATAAAAAAGCTATGAGTAAAAGCTTATAAAAAGATTGGTTTTTGTTCATAAAATTTTAATCAGTTTTTGATTTGAATACAATTTAGTGATGTATTAAAATCAGAAAAAATTGAATTATAATTGGTTTTAATTGACAAAACTATTGACGTTTTATCCTCGTTTTCTATTTAGGGTCTAAACTAACAATTAATATGTCTCAAATTATCCTGTTTCATCCTGCTTAATTATTTAAATAGATTCATAACTGTCCGAACAAATAATATACAAAAAAGGCCTGTATAATTCTAATTTTGAGTTGCGAAATCCAAAAAAAAGAAAAAATACGGGCCTGATGACAAAAGTACAAAAGAAAGTAATACAATCATTAATAAAGCAATCGGGTAAAAAT